>JANXQZ010000183.1 GCA_025353235.1 Bryobacterales bacterium | reverse complement strand
TTGAGGCAGCGCGACGCGGCTACTTGCACACGTTTTGTCTTTTTCTTCACGCCGATGCTTGAAGCCAAACTCCGCTACGCTTTCAAAAATCACGCCGCAGTGGAGGACGTTAGAAACGAGACGCTCTATCGCGTGATCCAGCTGGTTGATCGGGAGCAGGTGCGCGAGCCCGAACGATTCGGGGCATTCGTTCGCGGAGTCTGTGGAAAAGTGACGCAGGAATACCGCAAGGACAATTCGCGCGTGCAAGGCCTCACGCCGGACAGCCCCGAGCCCAGAGATGAGCGGCCTTTGATCGAAGATCTCTTGAACGATGAAGAGCTTCGGACGATTCTCAAGGACGAACTCTCCAAGCTCGGCGAGGAAGATCGAAAATTAATCGAAAAGATTTACCTGGAGCAACGCAATCGGCGTGAAATGGCGCTTGAACTTGGCGTGAGTCCAGGCGGTCTGAACGTAAGGCTTCATAGGGCTGTAAAACACTTGAAGAGCAGGATTTCGGGATCGTTCGCGCGGAGCAATGAGTTGAAATGAAGTCCGTCTTGCCGCCACAACTGTACTGGAGGGCTATTTATTGATGCTGAGCCATGAGGAAGCGATCGCGCGAGACTGGACGAATCGGTACGTCTTGGGAGAGCTTCCCGAGCCGGAGAGAGGGCTGTTCGAAGAGCACTTTTTTGAATGCGTCTCCTGCGCCGCCCGGATACGCACGGCCTATTTGCTCGTTCGAGGAGTGGAATCAACCGTAAAGCAGGATATGTTCGAGACGGCCCGCCCGGTTGCGACCCCTGTACGCCAAGCGGAAAGAGCGCAATTCACGTGGTGGCGTCCGGCCATCGCACTGCCGTTCGCAGCCATGCTGGTTTTATCGGCGGGAACAGGCTTCGAGTACGTGTCGCTTCAAAGAGCGAGAGCTCCCCAGAGTGTAGTCGCCTTTGCCATTCCACCCCAGACAAAGGGCGAGTATTATCCCATCCGACTGCCAACCTCGGGCGAGTTCGTCGAGCTGGAGTTCGACCTGCTTGACCCCGTATCGCAAGAATATTCGTGGACTCTTCGCTCGACCGGATCGCCGAAGCCGCTCATGAGCGATGTGGCCCGCCCGCCGACAAGCGCGACTTCGCTGAAGCTTCTCTTCCCCATCCGCCGCCTGGAGAAGGGTCGACATGAGTTGGTTTTGCGGGGCGAGACGGGTCGAGAAGTAGCTTATTTATTTGAGATTCGATAGAGGGAGATTTGTGCAGACACAAGACAGCAATTTTCAAGTGAGCAACGCGTCCAACCGTGGCACGTATTACTTCCACGGCGAAGCCTCCGGCGTAGCAGCCCGCATCAACAGCGTTGGAGGCCGACAGGTGAACCTCGTCAGTCCAGTGGATGGACAGAGCACGCTTCCTACAATCGGAGGGGTGTCCCGATCAAGCGCGGGCGGCTCGCTTGCGAGATTCGCCGAATTTTTCCGCTACGGCCAGTGCGAAACTTCCGCCAAGGGCGAACTGGTCGGCACCGGAGCCGCTCAGCAAGCCGAAACCACCGTCAGCGCGTCGGTTGCTGATTTTCATGTTCTTAACCAGCCCGCCCCCGGGGAGCGCAACGGTGTGACCTCGGTCGAATTCGAAGCGAGTCGAGTGGCCATCGCGGTAAAGTCGATCCACGGGAAAGGCGGTCAGCCGGATTTCCTTCTGCAAGATGCCACCGCGGAGGGCATGTCGATCATAATCTATAGCGCCGCCGGGACTGAGAGCATACCTATTCAATTAGAGTACTTTCCCTTCCCGCTGCATTCGTCGGGACTTCGCAATATCAAAGGCTTCCCCAGCACCCCAGTGAACAACAGTATGGCGGAAGGATCGATCGTATCGGCAATCCTACGCAACGGTCAGCGATATCCCGGACATGTTCTGACGGAAGTGGGTTTGGGCACCATCTACTTTGGCGAGACTCTCATAGATGCAAATAGCCGCCGCATCACCATGATTCGGATCAAAATGGGGAGCAATGTCGATGGAGAGACGTCTACTGCGGCAGTAGGCCCCAACGGTATTTGGCCATAAGGCGGCGATGGAGATCTGCTGTACTGGGTCCGGATGCTATTCAAGATTGGTTGCGCGCTGCTGTCCATCTTGGGCCTGTGGTCATGCAAGCCATCGCAGGACTACGAACAAGCGTCGGCTTCCCTGAAAAGGGGTGAGTTCTCGCCCGCGATCGAGTTATCCGAAAGAAATTTGAAAGCTCTGGCCAAGTCGACCAGCCCTGACTCGTATCGCGATGTCCAATGGCGGCAACTCGAGGCCGAAGCGCTGCTGAATCGCGACGGCAATGGGGATCCCGAGCGGGCGCGTTTGCTCTTGGCTTTGCCGTTGAGAGCGGATCAGGACGCCGGACCGCTCGGAGTTGTGCGCCGAAGGCTGGTGGCTCATGACATCCTTAAATCCCAAGGCGATGCCAAAGCCGCCGACGCTCTGTTAACGGAAGCAGAACAACTAGCCTCGTCGCTTTCGCTCCAAACCGAGCTGGCCGCAATTCGCCTGTTGCAAGGCCGCGAGTTCGCTGTCACCGATCCAGACCGTGCCGAACGAAAAACGCGCGAAGCTCGTCAGATCGCCGTCGGCAGCGGCGATAAATACAACGAGGCGGCATCGCTATTGACACTGGGCATGTTTCGAATCGGGCGTTCCCGCTTTGACGAAGCCATTCCGTTGTTTCAGGATGCCCGAGTAGCTGCCGCGAAAGCCGGCGCGCTGCCAAAGATGCAGGCGGCTCTCTTTAATCTGGGGATTTGCTACTCGTTCCTCGGAGATTTCGACGAGGCTAGCGCGTCTTTCGAACAAGCCCGGAAACTGCTGGCCCAGAGCGAGACCGTCGGAAAGTGGGCGAGCTTGTGGGGCGAATTGGCCAATGTCCACATGCATCAGAACGATCCCGAGAAGGCGATTCCATTGTATCGGCAGGCCCGTTCCATGGCCAGGGGCGCCGACCAGGCTCTCTGGGCGCGAAATCTCACTGCAGCTCTCATTGCGAACCGAAATTGGGAGGAGGCGGACAAGGTGAACGCTGAAGTGGCGCAGCTTGGTCCAGAGTCAAAGATATTTGCAAAGTTGAATCAAGCCAGCATCGCCAGCGGACGCGGCAGATATGACGATGGAATTCGCCTGTTCATGGAGTGCATTCGTGCAGGCACTCCCTCCCCTGAGGACCTGTGGGAAGCCCACGCCGGTCTGGCGGCAATCTACGAGAAGACAGGAGACCGCAAGTCCGCCAATTCTCATTTTGAAAAAGCTCTCTCCCAGATCGAGTTAACCGTAAGCGAAGTCTCCGACGACGATATGCACCGCATGACCTACTTGTCGCGGCTGATTAGCTTCTATCAAAGCTATGTCAGCTCCCTTGTGGAGCAAGGCGAGAGCACAGCGGCTCTGCGAGTGGCGGAATCGAGCCGGGCTCATATTCTCGCCAGCCAACTTGAGTTCAAGCGCGCGCAGAAGTCTTCCTCGAGTTTATTGGCTTACCAGAGAATCGCACGGGTCTCCAAATCGGTCGTGCTTTCCTACTGGCTTGCTCCGGCTCAATCCTACTTATGGGTAATCATGAGCGATCGGGTTCAACTGTTCCGTCTGCCTGCAGCGCCTCAAATTGAAGAGCTGGTACATCAATATCAGGAAGAACTGGTCACAAAGAAACTGGACCCCATGGCAAAAGAGAGCGTGGCCGGCCGCCGCCTGTTCGATACGCTGGTGGGCCCGGCGCAAGCGATGATTTCCCGCGGCTCTCCGGTGACCATTGTAGCCGACGGGGCTCTCCATTTCCTCAACTTTGAAACCTTGCCAGTCTACGGGACGGATACTCGTCACTATTGGCTGGATGATGTGATTGTTTCAAACGCTCCGTCACTCGATCTGCTCGCTGCGGGTACTCCGGCCCGGATCAAGAACGCGGGTTCCATGCTGGTAATCGGAGATGCTCAATCCTACGATCCGGAGTTTCCCAAACTCGCGAATTCTGCAGCCGAGATTCATAACGTTCTGGGTCATTTTTCAGCACGAGAGAAGCTCCCGATTACGGGCGATGCTGCAACGCCCGCATCCTATCGGGCGTCCGATCCCGGTCGTTTCTCGATCATTCATTTCAGCGCTCATGCGCTGGCTAACCAGAGTCGTCCCCTCGAATCGTTCATCGCTCTTTCGCGCAGAGGAGACAATTTCAAACTCTACGCGAGAGATGTGATGACAATTCCGCTCTCGGCCGACTTGGTGACAATCTCGGCTTGTCACGGGGCCGGGGCGCGCTCCTACGCCGGGGAAGGTTTGGTTGGCTTCGTTTGGGCGTTTATGCACGCGGGCGCTCATAGCGTGATCGCCGGATTGTGGGAAGCAACCGACGATCTGATGCCGCGCATGATGAACACGCTCTACAGCGAGATTGAGGCTGGCAACTCCCCTGCCAAAGCTCTGCGGACGGCTAAACTAGCCATGGTGCATGGGCAAGGCGCTTCCAAGAAGCCATGGTATTGGGGACCTTTTCAAGTCTACGTTCGGTAAACCCTGGCCCGCAGGTTGGCCACCCCGGCGGTGTACCGCGAATCCGAAACTCGAAACGATACCGCATCCTCAAGCCAATCGTGGGCGGTTCCATCGGGATCGTGGCTGGCAGCGGTCAGCGTGTACTCCTTGGGACAGAGATCGCACGCGAACCGGAATTCGATCCGCACCGTTTCCCCAGCCGAGCAGGGACCCACTTGGACCTTCTCCAGGTCTGTGTTCGTTCCGTAGACTTCGAGCCCGATGCGCGTGCGGATCATGATCCCGATGACTGGGTTCTCCACCGCTTCGAGGAATCGCACCTCTACTCGCACCTCGGCAGCTTCTCCGCTCTGCAGAACAGCCGTGGCCTTGCCCGCAGCGCCCACTGTCTCCAACACCAGGATCTCCGCGCGACCGTCCCCCTTTCGCAGCGCTGGAGCAATCGGAGTCGATAATGTCTCTCCCCAGGCGCGAAATTCTTCGGCTATCTTGCGGTGGTAAGACTCGAGCACTTCGCGGGGATCGCCCCGCATCGCCAGGCCGCCTGTTTCCAGCCACCAGATTTCATCGCACATCGCGCGAAGTAGCTCCGGCTCGTGAGAAGTTAGCAAGACGGTTGTTCCGGTAGCACGCAAGCGATCCAGCCCGACTAATGCGCGTGCCCGCACCAGAGCATCGGCTTGCGCGAACGAATGGTCGATTAGCAGGACTTTGACCGGTGCGAAGTTTAAGCTATCTGTCGCAGCCAGGTAGCGGCGCGACCCTTCACACTTGACCTCTCCCGACGAGGGTTGCTCTAACGCGGCGGCGAGTCGGAGCAGGGCAGTTGTTCCCGCTCCTTTCTCCCCCAGGATTCCAATGATCGATCCGCTCGGAGCTGCGATGTTGAGATCGTGCAAGGGAGCGAAATGCACGTTTTGGAATTCAATTGCCATCGTTTCAGAGTTGCATATCTATCTCAGCTGCGCAGCGAGGATGCGGGCTTGCTGGTCCGCTTCTTGCTCGGGCAATCCAGCTACTCCGGCGATCCAAGCACCCTTGGTGAAAACGAAGATGGGGCGGCCTGCATCGGTTCCGAAATAACCGCCGAACGACGGGATCAGCTTCGCGTTGGTGAGCGCCTTCCGCCAGTCGGGGAGGAGAATGGCGGCGTCGGTGGGGCTGGGAAGTTTAGTGATGAACATTTCGTATTCTGACTTGCCCGTTTTATAGCTTCCGACGGTGCCGCCAGGCATAAAGGATTTGCCCATGAGTGCTTTGTTGATGACTCTTGTGCTTGTACGGTTCGTGGTTGGCAGATTGCTGGATTCGTCGTGCGGTTTGGGGGAGTCGACCGTTGTTGAGGGCGGGGGCGCGGAAGCAGTCCCGCAGGAAATGAGGAATGCTGCGCATGCCATGACGGACAGAAAGCGGATGCTCATCGCTCGAAGTATACTGCATGGCGGTATAATTTAGGTGCAAATGAAGGCTTTCTTCGACTTGCCGTTCATCCAGGTTGCGCTGCCTATTATTATTGCGTTTGCTCTGGCCACGATCAGTCAGAACAAGCGCTTCGACGATATGGGAAAGCGCTTCGACGATGTGGGCAAACGCTTCGATCATATGGGAGTGCGCTTGACTGATCTCCGCTCGTACTTCAACGCTCGATTCGATGCTCTGGATAAAAGGCTCGACAAGATTGAGGAAGAGCGAAACTCGATTATTCACAGATAGGCATTCCCGCTTCCTGTTAACCTGAAAGTTGATGTATTTCCATGTAGGGCAGCTTGTCAAGCTGCGCGCCGGTTGGTTGCCGGCGCTCCGGGCGGGTTGCCAACCCGCCGCAGGCTATCAGCCTGCCCTACAGTGAGAATTTGTTATCTGGATG
>JANXQZ010000551.1 GCA_025353235.1 Bryobacterales bacterium | reverse complement strand
CTTCCCGAGCATCCCTGGTTTCTGGGCTGTCAGTTTCATCCAGAGTTTAAATCAAAGCCGCTGGAGCCGCATCCGCTGTTTTCCGCTTTCATCGCGGCGGCGTATAAGCACCGCAAATCGCACGCCAAGCCCAGGCAGGTTCGCTCCGGGCAATTCATGCACGCGGATTGAGCGTGCACCCGGTATTCGGACCAAAGCATCCGTTGGGGCTGATCGCGGGTCCGTGCGTGATCGAGAGCGAAGAACACGTTCACTTTTTAGCCGGCGAGATTCGGAAGGCAGTGGGCGATTTCGTATTCAAAGCTTCCTTCGACAAGGCGAATCGGAGCAGCGTTGACTCGTATCGCGGCCCCGGTTTAAAGGAAGGGCTGCGCATTCTGGGCGGCTTGCGCGCCAAGGGATTTGCCGTTCTGACGGACATTCATGATCCTTCGCAAGCCGGACCCGCTGCCGAGGTCGCCGACATTCTGCAGATTCCCGCATTCCTGTGCAGGCAGACCGACCTGCTGATCGAGGCGGGGCGCACCGGACGAATGGTGAATATTAAAAAGGGGCAGTTTGTCGCGCCGCACGACATTCGGCATGCGGCGGATAAGGTGGCGTCCACTGGCAATGATCGAATTTTGTTGACGGAGCGCGGGTCCACGTTCGGGTATAACAATCTGGTGGTGGATATGCGCGGGTTGGTGATCATGCGCGAGTTCGGCTGGCCGGTGATCTTCGACGCGACTCATAGCGTGCAGCTTCCGGGCGCGGCTGGAACGGCGTCGAGCGGACAGCCGCAATTTATTGAGCCCCTCTCGAGAGCTGCGGTGGGCGCGGGAGTGGATGGATTGTTTGTCGAGGTGCATGAGACCCCAGAGCGGGCGTTGTCGGATGGGGCGAACGCGTTGCGATTGGAGTTGCTGGGTCCGTTATGGCAAAAGCTAAATGCGATTGATCGAATTGTGAGGAAACTGTAAAATGCTTCGACGGTCGATTGCGATGCTGTTGGTCATCTGCTCTCTTTTGAGCGCTGCCGATACTATACAGCAGTCAGTTTCGAAGTGGAAGCAGAACCAGAGGATGGAAGTAGTGCTGAATACAGGTGACAAGCTTGTGGGCAAGCTGGGTCCCGTGGAGCCCGATGGATTCGTCTTGAAACTGGAAAAGCGCAGCGCAGGGAGCGGGAGCTGAAATTCTAAGAAGTACGCTCGGTAAAGACCAAGATGACGGTAGCCAAGAAGTGGGGCATCGCCGCAGGTGTTTACGGAGTGCTCACTGTGATCAGTCTCATTCTTGGAAAATGACCTCCCTGCGTGTGGCAAAACCACTCATCTTTCAATGAGCTGCCGCTTTCCCTGCACCTCGACCACATGGTCCTGCCGGTAGTCGAAGACGATGTCATAAACCTTCCCAACGCTGGCGGCTCGCTGATCGGGCATCTTATAACGATCGATCTCCAGCTCCGGATCTCGATATTTAAGTTGCAGCAAGCTGCTGGGCGTCCATTCCACGGCATCGAACGGATCGTTGAGGAATAGGATTCGCGTGCCTCGCCGAACGGCGGGATGAAGGGCGCTGACTTGCCGCTGAAAGTCGCGGATGAGATCGCTCTTGCCGTCGCCTGGATAGAAGCGATTGTGGCCATCCCTGACGTGGAAATAGCACAAGAATGCGGCCACAAGTACGAAGGCGGGGGCCGGGAATCGCTCTCCTGCGACCTTACAAACAATGATTGCTGCGTACATGGCCCAACCGGCCAGCGGAATGTAGAACACGTTGAGACCGCGCGGTTCGACGAAGCAGATTGGGAGCGGCGCGATCACCAGAAATAAAAAACTGAAGAGCAGCGGCCTGGACCGCAAAGCCAGCGCGACCGCGCCAAGACCCGCCCACAGCAAGTACAGCGAGCGGGGAGAAAACGAAGTGCGCCTATAGAGCAAATAGCCGACATAGGTTTCCCAATTTTCAAGAAATCGCGCGGCGGTAAACTGCGGCTTGTAGGACTGCGACAACGCCGAACTCCCCAGGGCGCGCGGGATCACGAAGACGGCCGTGATCAGGAGCAGGAAAATGACGGTGGCAATAGGCTTTTGGCGCCCGCCCCACAGTCCTTCATAAACCAGAATCATGACGGGCAGCGTCACAGCCATCTCTTTAAAATCCAGGGCGCAGATGAACAGGAGGATCATTACCGCAGCCTGCGACAAGGTGAGCGGCTTTTCAGACTGCCGTAGGCGCACATAGTAGAGCAGCGCCCCCCAGTAAAACGCGCAGCAGCCGATATCGTAAATGGTTGCCGGACTGAGATAGAGCGCGTCCATGCGCGAATGGAAACAGCCGATGAGGGCGGTAATGAGCGCGATTGCGTGCGATTGCGTGAGCCGTTGCGCGAGGCAGTACAACAGAAACGAATTACCGATTAGCAGAGCAAAGCAGACCAAATGGTATAGCCAGGGATGCAGTCCCGCAAGCTCGAACATCAGACGATAAGCGAGATCCCCAAGCGGCCTGTACGCCGGTTGCCAGAGGAAGATGCAGTCCCGGATCATCTCCCAGATCGGCTTGGGCCAGCTCCGCCGAAGGTTCATGATGTCGTCCGCGCCGAAGTAGTAGTGGAGGCCAGGACTGGCGAACCACAGGAAGATGCCAAGAATCGCAGTGGCGGCTATTCCCGTTTTCCATCGAGAGCATAAACTAGGTATTGACATGTCCGCCCAACCTGTTCCCTATATCACCGTCAAGCAGTACCTGGAGATTGAGCGCGAGGCCGAGTACAAGAGCGAGTACTTCCAAGGCATGATGTGGCCGCTGGGTGGAGTGCCGCACGGAATGGCGGGAGGCCGCCGACAGCACAGCTTGATATCGATGAACCTCGCGGCTGAGCTGCGTAACGCGCTCAGGGGGCGTTGCATCGTTCTAAACAGCGACATGAGAATAAACGTGGGTCCGGATGGGCTGTACACTTATCCCGATGCCTCGGTAGTTTGCGGCGCTGCTGAAATGACCGATGACGAAATGACTCTTTTGAACCCGACCATGATAGTCGAGGTTCTTTCTAGATCGACAGAAGCCCTGGATAGAGGATTCAAGTTCTTGCAGTACCGCTCAATTCCAACCTTGCGAGAATATGTCCTGGTGTCGCAGGTCAAACCTTCTCTAGAGGTCTTTCGCCGCATGGACAGCGGTGACTGGATTGTTCAACCATACAGCGGCTTGCAGGCACAGGCCAGGTTCAACAGCGTAGGTTGCGACATTCTGCTCAGCGAAATTTACCTGGATGTCGATTTCGCGGATTACCCTCGACCGCCTAAATAGAATCGAACCGCAGGCGTTACCACCAGCGAGAGAACCATCGACGCCATAATACCTCCAATCACCGCGATCGCTAGCGGCTGCAACATTTGCGATCCTGCTCCAATCGCAAGCGCCAGCGGGATCATGCCCGCCATGGTCGCGAGCGCAGTCATCAGAATGGGACGGAGACGGCGCTCGCCCGCCATGATCATGGCTCGCTCCGGCTCATGTCCTTCAGCCCGAAACTTCTGGTCGGCATCCAGCAGCAAAATTCCGTTCTTGGCCACAATCCCAATCACCATAATCAGACCCATGAACGATGAAATGTTGAACGTCTTTCCCGTGATCAGCAGCGCCAGGAACACGCCGGATGTGGAGAGCAGGGCCGACGCGACAATCGCGATGGCTGCTCCGAAGTTGCCAAACTCGAACAGCAGCACGGTAAAGACCAGCACCACGGCTAGAATCAAGACCACCACCAAATCGTGGAATGAGCGCTGCTGCTCGGCGTACGCGCCGCCGTACTCCATCCGGATGGAAGCTGGCACGTTGAGTTTCGCAACAGCTTTTTTCACACCGGCGATGCCATCGCCAAGATTGGTGCCTTCCAAGCGACCCGTCACCGCCACGTCCCGCTGAAGGTCCTCGCGCCGAATTTGACTCTGGCCGGGAGTTTCCACAATATCCGCAAGCGATCCGAGCGTTCCAGTCTTGCCGGTGGAGCTGGTGAGCAGAGTGTTCCGCATGGCTTCAAGGCTCGCGCGCGTCTCGTCGGGGAACCGCACCCGCACCGTATAGGAGCGGTCGTTCAGCACAACAGGCGCAGTAGCGGGTTCGCCTTGCATGATCGCGCTGGCGTCTAGCTCCACCTCTTCGGCAGTGAAGCCCGCACGAGCCGCGACCGTCGGATTCACATTGAACGTAATCGCCGGACCGCTGATCGTGTTGTCGATTCCATTCAGCACGTCGACCACGCCTGGAACCTTCTTGATCGCCTCTGCTACTTGTGGCGCCCATTGGTTCAGCAGCGCCGGATTCTGCGAGAACATTTTGATCTGAATGGGTTCGGGCGCGCTGGTCAAGTCGCCGATCATATCTTGCAGGAGTTGAATGAACTCCACTTGGAGCAGAGGCTGCCGCTTCCCGACCATCTCGCGAGCCTCGGCAATGATATCGTCGATCGCTCGCGAACGCTTGCTTTTCAACTTTACCGAGACGTCTCCCGTATTCGCCTCGGTCACGGCGGCAAGCCCCAATTGAAGGCCCGTTCGACGGGAAGTGCTTTCCACCTCCGGCATGCCGCGCAGCATCTCTTCCACTTGAGATATTACTCGATTCGTTTCCGAAAGCGACGAACCCGCAGGCATGATGTAGTCGAGGATGAAGCCGCCCTCGTCCATCGCGGGCATCAGGTCAGACCCGAGAGAGCGATAGCAAAGAAAGGATGCACCGATGAGAACCACGCAAAACAGAACGAGAAGAATCGGCCGCTCCAGCGCGCCTGTGAGCACGCGCTCGTAGACATGAATCAGACGCGACATGATCGCGCCGGCTTCGGAATGAGACTCGGGTGTACCGCCCTTGTTTTTTCGGGTCCCAAGCAGGTAATTGCTAAGTGTCGGGGTCCAGGTGAGCGCCAAGCCGAGCGATGTTAGCAGCGCGACACCGACTGTGATTGCGAGTGCCCGGAAAAACGTGCCGGTCACGCCGCTGATGAATACCAGGGGCAGGAACACGACGATGGGAGTGATGGTGGATCCAATCAGCGGAGTTCGAATCTCGCTCATCGCGCTGCGGACCGCCTCGGATCGGCCTTGGCCTGCGTCGCGATGAAGAACGATATTTTCCACCACGACAATCGCGTCGTCAATCACGAGACCCACCGCCGCAGCGAGCCCGCCGAGAGTCATTAAGTCGAAACTCTGACCGAGCGCACGCAAAGCGATGAACGTGATCGCGATGGTGGCCGGGATCACGAGCCCGGCAACTAGCGAAGTCCCCCAATCGCGCAAGAA
>JANXQZ010000543.1 GCA_025353235.1 Bryobacterales bacterium | reverse complement strand
TGGACGCCCGCCGCCAAGTCTTTGGGAAGCGGGGTGCTCAGCAAAAGCGGCTCATAGAGCTCCGCATACACCACGACAGTTTGCGTCTTCTTGAATTTGACCGCGCCTGCGGGGGTAAACTGGATCCCGTTCGAGACCAGCGGCGTGCGGTCTTCCAGCATGGCCGTTTCCAAGCTTACATCGCCGCCCGTCACTTTATGGAATTCGTTGCAGAACGCCAGACCGCTCATGCTGAACTGCTTCCCGTCATACGCCTCCACCGTTAGCGGCAGCTCCAACTTACCGAACCCGTTGCCGCCCGATCCGATCACGACCTTCAAGTTATATTGCCCCGGTCCCGTTTCCATGTCCTTGGCATAGTGGAGCAATGGCCGCTCCTGAAACGCTTCCATGTCCTTCTTGTTTTCGAAGTCCAGCTTCACTGTGTCGCTGAACCGCGCCGCCACGCCGCCATCGGCCCGATAGGCCACGCCGAGAACGTTGACCGCTGAATGATACTTGCCCTTTTTCTTATCGAACTTAATGGAATCGGTAGGAATGTCCATCGCGACGCTTACCCGAGCCGTATTGGGCGATGTATAGAAGAAGGGTGCCTGCATGGAGGCCGCGATGGTGCCAGGGGTGGAGCTGGCGATCATTGTCTCCAGGGTCTTCTCGACCGCATTCCCGGCCAATGCATCTTGCGACTTCACGTTGCAATATCCCGTGCGAGCCCGGACTTGGGCACCCCCGCGATTCACCTTCACGCGCAGAGTGTGGCAACTTCCTTCCTCAGATTCTTCCGGAGTATAGCCAAGTAGATAGTACTCGTTTTGTTCCTTGCCAATTTTTTCCAGTCCGCCCAGCAGATCATTTGTATTAATGATCACGAAGCCGCCCGTGCCGCTCGCAAGCATGTACAGCGGCTGCTGGTTGGTGCTGGCGCTTTCTGGAAACTTTGGCAAAATGATACGAGTGCCGTAAGGATTAATCCCGGTCGGGTTGTTTGGCATGTTCGGGTTTATGCCTCCGCCGCCCCGCCCAGCAGTTCCGGCGTTTCCAGAGCCGGCATTCCCGCCACGCGTCCCGGTTGTGCCGCCGGTATTTCCTCCAGTGTTTCCAGAAGCGCCGCGACCGCCGCCCCCGCTTGGCGCAGCACCCCCGGGCGCTCCGCCGGTTCCAGAACTGCGTCCGCCGCCTCCGCTCGGAGGCGCTCCTGCGGGCGCGCCCCCTCCTCCGCCTGGTCGCTGAAAGAACGAAACTCCCGGAACGAAAGAGGCGAGTAGAAAGGGTGAATGGGCATCGCCCTCAGGCTCAGGAGGTCGAGTGAGTCGCGCCATTCCGGCGACCAAGCCACGGGCGTCAATCGGATACACCGCGACGTTCGCCTTATTGCACGTGTCGACCAGCGATGTTAGCTCCGAAGTATTATCCACCGTAAGCGGAAACCCGCCCGTCAACAGGATCAGGCTCTTGCGCCCCGGCACGGTAGCTAGATTTTTCACCAGACTCTTTAAGGCAAGGATTACGTCCCGATTCTGAAACGTCGCTGCCGCACTCGATAGGGCAGGCCCCGCGCTTGCATCGGCCGCATAGTTTGGACTCAGCTTCACCCCGCTCACTACCTGCTTCAAGCGCGCGCCATCGTCGGTAAAGTTCTGCGTGATTCGCAAGCCGCCCGAGTAGTCCACAATCGCCATCATGCGATTTGGGCCGGCGTTGGCGTCCACGAATTTCG
>JANXQZ010000516.1 GCA_025353235.1 Bryobacterales bacterium | reverse complement strand
CCGGCGTGGGCGTGCGGTTTCATGAGATCCAGAAGATGTGTTGGGCGCTGGCCAAGGCTGGCGTGAGCTTCGAGAAGAAGAATCCGATCACGTCGCTGATGACGGACGTGCCAACCGGCACTCTGCGCGAAGACATTCTGGGCGAGAAGCTGATGTCGGCCATCGTGGAGATAAAAGTACCGGTAGAGCGCACCGAAGAGATCGTTCGCCTGGTGTGGGAGGTTGAGAAGCAAGTGGATACCGTGGTGGCAATGGGCGTAGGAACGCGCTGCGATGAACAAGGCGAGGACCTCGTGGTTGGGCCGATTTTGGAACGTTTAGGATATAAGCTCGAGCGCGCTAAGACGAACATCGGACTGGGCCGCGTGAACGTAGAGGTTCCTGTAGCATGACCAATACACTGCATCGCTTCGGAGCCGCGGAGACTTTCCGCGACGACTATATCGTATTCGCCATCGCGAGCAAGGGCAAGAACGATCAGAACTCGCTCCCGAAACTGCGCCGCTTTCTGGAGCTGGCGATTCCTTTTAAGCCTGTCAACTTGGGTGACGCGCGGCATGGCGGGGCATTGCGTCCATCGAAGGATATGCACCCCACCTCGCATTGGAATCGGGAGACCAAGCCTGACTTCGATGCGGTCCTCAAGGGCCTGGATCACCCCACCACGTGCGCTGCAGTCTTCGATAACAAGGTAGCCGCCGAAGACTTCGTGAAGCGCGTGAAGGAGGAGGACCTTGGTCTCAGCGTGAATATCTCCACGTCGATTGACGGTGCAGAGCAATGCTGTTTCCATGCCGGAATTCCTCGGCACAGTGTCGGCTATTCGCTAGGGTTTGAAGGTAAGACGGAGAAGCTGCCGAACTCGCAAGTGCTGCTATTGTCCACCATGTGCGGGCACGGCATGGTGAGCAATTCCCTCGCGAAGAAGATGATCGACTGGGTGAAAGAAGGCCGCCGCACTCCGGAAGAAGCGGCTTCATACTTGACTCGGTTTTGTTCTTGCGGAGTCTTTAATCCCTCTAGAGCAAAACGGATTTTGGAAGATGCTCGAACAAAGACGACTTAAGTTTTCCCTCCTTCTGCTGATGGCACTGCCGTTGGCAGCTGAGACGAAAGTTTTTCGGCACTTCACGCTGATCGATGGCGGGGGCGGCGACCCTGTATCCGACGCCGCCATGATTGTGAATGGCGGCCGCATTGAGTGGGTCGGGATATCATCCCAGTTGAAAGCTCCGAAAGGCGCGGAAAGCATCGACCTTACCGGCAAGTTTGTAATGCCGGGGATCATCAATCTCCATGGACACGTCGGCAACGTCGTGGACATGACGCAGGATCCCAAATTCTTCACCCGTGAAAACGTGGAGAAGAACCTGAAGACCTACGCATCTTACGGCGTGACCACCGTTCTCAGCATGGGCACCGATCAGGATCTCATCTTCCAGATCAGGGATGAGCAGCGCAAGACGGGACGCCCCGCCATGACGCGTGTCTACACAGCCGGTCGAGGCTTCACCGCCAAGGGCGGTTACGGCGGCTTGGCTGGAGTCACCTTCGCCTTGGCGGATAACTCGGAAGTGGACAAGGACATCGCCGAGTTGCGAAAGCAGAAGGTCGACATCGTGAAGATCTGGGTGGACGATCATCTGGGCACGATGAAGAAGATGCCGCTAGACATGTCGAAGGCGATTATCGACAGCTCGCACAAGCACGGGCTGCCCATCGCCGCGCACATCTTCTACCTCCAAGATGCCAAAGATTTGACGGTGGCTGGAGTCAACGGCTTGGCGCATAGCGTCCGAGATAAGCTGATTGACCGGCAGCTCATCGATAGCATGAAGGCCCATGGGACGTGGCAGATCGCGGCCACGCTGACTCGCGAGGCATCCATGTTCGTGTACGGCGAGACGCCCAAGTTTGCAGACGATCCATTCTTCACTCGCGGGGTATCGCCAAAGGTGATTGCGACTCTGAAGGACCCGGCGTATCAGAAGAAGACTGCAGCAGACAAAGACTTCGCGGAATATCCCGGCTTCTTGGAAAATGCCAAGCGCAATCTGAAGTCGCTGGTGGACGCTGGCGTGAGATACGGCTTCGGAACCGATTCGGGACCTCCGGGCCGCTTTCCTGGCTTCTTCGAACAGTGGGAGATGGAGCTCATGGTCAGCGCCGGACTCACTCCCAGCCAAGTTATCGGTGCCGCAACCAAGAATTCCGCCGAGTTCCTGGGCGCTAGGGACTTGGGTACCTTAGAGCCACGCAAGTGGGCGGATATGATCGTGCTAGACAAAAATCCGCTTGCCGACATCAGGAACACCCGGACTATCCGAGCCGTCTATATCGCAGGCAATCCCATAACGCGATAATCCGAACGGCACTTTCTCAACGGACTGCTAGTGTGAGAGTAGGGCATGCCGACCACAAAGAAAACCTGGGACGTAATGGTGGTGGGCGACTTCTTCATGGACGTTGTCATGTCCGGCTTCGAAACGTTTCCCCGGCCCGGCGAAGAGGCGTTCGCGCAAACGTTGCGGCAGGAGATCGGCGGAGGCGCGGCCATCACGTCCTGCGGCCTGGCGCGGCTAGGAATGAACGTGGCGGTGCTGGGAGTAGTTGGGCAAGCCGACGGAATGTGGCTTGTGAAGAGGCTGATCGCAGCGGGCGTAAATGCCTCAGCTCTGGAGCATCACCCCAACGAGCCGAGCGGCGTCACCGTCAGCGTGTCCACCCCAGAAGATCGCGCTTTTTACACGTATTACGGTGCCAACGAGCATCTCACCCAACTCCTCAAGAATCCCGATGCATGCGCCAACATGGCCCGCGCCCGGCACGTCCACTTCGCTTGCGGACCCGACCCGGCCTTGGACATAGACTTGTTTCGCGATTTGAGACGGTCCGGCTGCCGCGTCTCCGTGGACGTCGGCTGGCATGAGTATTGGCTTTCCGATCCAACGAGTCTTGATCTGCTGCGCGAATCCGATATGTTTTTTCCGAACGAACGCGAGGGAGAGCGCATGACCGGAGAAAGCGAACCGACAGCCATGCTGCGCTGGTGGCGCGACAGGGACGTGCCCGGAGTGGCGCTCAAATTGGGCGATCAGGGAGCCATGCTGCTGTATCGTGACGAACTTTATTGCCAACCTCCGTACCGGGTCAAGACGGTGGACACCACGGGTGCGGGCGACTGCTTCGATGCTGGCTACATCCACGGCTGGCTGGACGGCCAGAGTCCCCTCGATTGCTTGCGGATCGCGGCAGTTTGCGGTGCGATGTCCACTCGCGGGCTGGGCGGAATCGTTACGTTTCCTTCCACGGATGAGTTGCAAGAAGCGCTGGACAAAATCTCTTGATGAGCGACGGTAAGGTAACCCTGATCGGCGGAGGAGGCGCTCGAACACCGCTCCTGATCCACGGACTGGCGCAAGCGCAACGCGTGCTTCGGATTCGCGAATTAGCCCTCTACGACGTCAACCCCCAGAGCGCGCAGCTCATGGCCGAGATGGGGCGCGAGATTGTGCGGGCTAACTCCGCCGAGATCGAAATCACCACGCCGGACACGCTGGAGCAGGCCATCGAAGGCGCTCGATTCGTGTTGAGCAGTGTGCGCGTGGGCGGCATCGAGGCGAGGGCGCGCGATGAGCGCATCAGCATAGACCACGGCATGACGGGGCAGGAGACCACCGGTGCCGGAGGGCTCGCGATGGCCTTGCGAACCGTGCCTGTGGCTCTTCAACACGCGCGGCTGATCGAGCAATACGCTCCCAAGGCGTGGCTGATCAACTTCACCAATCCGGCGGGGCTGATCACGCAAGCGCTGATGACGCACACCGCGGTAAAGGTGATCGGAATTTGCGACACTCCTGCCGAGCTGTTTCATCGCACGGCCTGGTCGCTCGGTCTGCCTTATGAGGATCTGGAGTTTCAGTACTCGGGATTGAACCACCTGGGGTGGGTGCAGCGCGTGCTGCTGCGTGGCGAGGACATCACGGAGCGAGTCACTTCCGACCCGGAAACGTTGGCGAAGATCTATGCCGCACCGCTTTTCGATCCCGACATGATTCGCACTCTGGGCCTGCTGCCGAGCGAGTACCTGTTCTTCTCTTACGCGAAAACGCGGGCCTTCGAAAACCAGCGCAAGGCGGGTGCCAGTCGGGGCGAAGAGATCGCCAAGATGAACACGTCCTTGTACGCCAGGCTGATGACGGAAGTGTCTCGCGGCCAAGCGGCAGGCGCCGTCGGCATCTATAAGGACTACCTGAATCAGCGCAACGCCAGCTACCTGCAACTCGAGTCGCGCGGGGGCTCGGCCTTCAGCGAAGGACCGCACGATTGGGATCCGTTCGAGGGCGCGACGGGTTACCACAAGATCGCGATTGACGTGATGACCGCGCTCTGCAGCGAACAGCCCAAGCAGGTGGTGGTGAACGTACGTAACCAGGGAGCCATCGACGACATACAACCGAGCGACGTGGTTGAGGTGCCCTGCATGATCAACAGCAAAGGCCCGGAGCCGCGCAAGGCCGGTCCCCTGCCCGACTCGGTGCGAGGCCTGACACTGGCTGTGAAAGCTTACGAACGGCTGGCCATTCGGGCGGCTGTGGAACGATCGCTGAACCTTGCTAAGCTGTCCCTGATGGTTTATCCGATTGTGGGCGAGTGGGGTCCGGCGAGCGAGGTTCTGCAAGCGCTGGTGGACGCCGATCCAGAGCATCTCGGATATCTCAAATGAAGCGTTGGGCGATCGTTCTGGTCCCCTCTCTTCTTCTGTACTTCCTGCCCATCCCTGGTTTCAACAGCGTTCAGACACACCTGTTGGCAATCTTTGCAGGCACCATCATTGCCTTGGTAGCGCAGCCGATCGCGATGGGTGCCAGTGTAATCCTGGCGATGACGCTGCTAGTGCTGACCGGCACTCTCCCAGCTTCGCGAGCCCTGGCTGGATTCAGCAATCCTGTGGTTTGGATGATCTTCTCGGCTTTCATCTTCGCCAAAGCCATGATGCTGACGGGCCTCGGCCAACGGGTCGCCTACGCTCTGATCCGGTCCTTCGGGCACAGTTCACTGGCTCTGGGGTATTGCGTCGCGGCAACCAACTTGATCATCGCGCCCTTCGTACCTTCCGACACAGGACGGGGTGGCGGAATCATTTATCCCATCGCGCGCAGCTTAGCTCGTGCCTTCGATTCCGAACCCGGCCCCACCGGCAATCGTCTAGGAGCGTTCCTCATGCTGGTGGGCTTCCACTCCACTTACACTACGTCGGCCATGTTTCTCACCAGCATGGTGGCGAATCCTGTGGTTGCTGACTTCGCCCGCAAGCTAGCCCATGTGGATCTGACCTGGAGCAAGTGGGCGATGGCCTCGTCGCTTCCCGGCTTGCTCGCCCTCGCGGCGATTCCCTGGCTGCTCTATAAGCTGAGCCCTCCAGAGATTCGCGACACTGCGGCGGCGCGAGTATTTGCGCGAGGGGAGTTGAGCCGCATGGGTGGCATGAGCCGGGATGAGCGTTACCTGGTGGTGATCCTGCTGGCTGTGATGGCGGGCTGGGTGACTGGCTCGTGGCATCCGATCCCGAACACTTTCGTCGCGCTAGCCGGGCTGTGCGCGATGATCATCGTGCGCGTGCTGGATTGGCAAACTGTGGTGGAGGAGAGCAAGGCTTGGGACGCGGTGATGTGGTTCGCGCCGCTGTTGATGATGGCCGACGAGCTGGCTAAGACTGGCGTTGTGGGAGCACTATCGAAGCAGGTGTTCGGGCACATTCAAGGGTGGCCCTGGCTGGCTGGAGTGGTCACTTTGGTGGTGATCTATCTGTACGTTCACTACGCCTTCGCCAGCATGACCGCGCAAACGACAGCGCTCTACGCGGGCTTTCTCACGGCTGCCTTGGCCACTGGCGCGCCGCCATTTGTAGCCGCGATGCCGCTGGGCTTCTTTACGAATCTGAACGCAGGGTTGACGCATTACGGCACGGGTTCGGCACCTGTGTTCTTCGGACCGGGATACGTAACGCAGACCATCTGGTGGAAGCTCGGATTCTTTCTGTCGCTGGTGAACCTAGTGATCTGGCTGGGAGTGGGATTGATTTGGTGGAAGGTAATAGGACTCTGGTAGGAATTCGCTTAACATGGAAGCAATGCGATGTCAGCGGCTCTTGTTCATTGGGTTCATCTGCGTGCTTACGGCAGCCGCATGGGTTGACCCAAAGGATGAAGCGTTTATCGGAGCGCGCCGAAATTATTGGGCATTTCGCAAGCCGGTTCGTCCTGAGGTGCCTAAGCTAGCAAGTGCTTGGGTGCGCACGCCGATTGACGCGTTCCTGCTCGAAGCTCTGAACGCGAAAGGACTCTCGCCTTCCCCGCCCCTCGATCGCAGCCGTCTCCTGCGTCGGCTTACGCTCGATCTTACTGGCCTCCCTCCCACCATTGCCGAACTCGAAGCCTTCCAGCGCGACAAAGCTCCGGGTTTTTATGAGAAGGCGGTGGATCGCTTGCTGGCCTCGCCCCAGTACGGCGAACGCTGGGCTCTGCGCTGGCTGGACGTGGCGCGCTACGCCGACACGAATGGATACGAGATCGATGCCGAGCGCCTGCATGCGTGGCGCTATCGCGATTACGTGGTGCGGGCATTCAATGAAGACAAGCCGTATGACCGGTTTGTGAAAGAACAGATTGCTGGCGATGAATTATATCCGGGCGATAAGGACGCCTTGATTGCCACCGGGTTCCACCGCGCTGGCCCGATTCATCTGGTAGCTGGAAACCAGGACGTGGAGATGAATCGGCAGGAGGTTTTAACGGAGATGGCGGGCGGCATCGCGTCGGTGTATCTCGGGCTGACGGTGGGCTGCGCGCGCTGCCACAATCACAAATTCGACCCCATCCTGCAAGCCGATTATTATCGTTTGCAAGCCGTGTTCGCGGCGACGGAAGGCAAGGATATTGAGATTGCGACTCCCGCGGAAACGTCTGCATACGAAGAGGCGAAGAAGGCCTACGATGCGCGGCTTGCGCCAGTGAAGGATGGGATTAGCGCCATTGAGAAGCCGTACCGGGAACGCATACGGGCTGAGAAAATGCGCGGTCTGGAAGCGAGGTACCGGCAGGCGCTCGATGTCGCGGAAGATAAGCGCACCGACGAACAGAAACTCTTGGCGAAGGATGCCAAGGCGCAGCTTAGCGCCACTTGGGATGAAGTGCTCGCGCAACTCACTCCTGAGGATCGGGAGCGCCGATCGGAGTTGCGCAAACAATTGCACCAGATTGAGTTGACTCAGCCCGATCCGCTTCCCACGGCTTATGGTGTCGCTAATACGGAGGCG
>JANXQZ010000481.1 GCA_025353235.1 Bryobacterales bacterium | reverse complement strand
CCGAGGCGGTTTTCTGCGCGTATCTCCAGTCGCTCACAACCTCAGCCCCTAAAAGTGCAACTTCATCGCGAATTGCAAGATGCGAGGATCGTTAGCCCCCAGGATTCTGCCGAAGTTCGATGAACTCAGATTGGTTGTGGGATTTTGGAAATTTGCATGATTAATCGCGTTAAACGCCTCGGCGCGCGCCTCCAGGCGGAACCGCTCCATAATCGGGAACGTCCGCGTGAGGGACATGTCGAAGTTGATCTGGACGGGTCCGCTGATGGTGTCTCGCCCCAGATTGCCAAAAGTGCCGGTTGCGGGCGTGGCGTACGCGGCCGGGTTGATCCACGCAGACGGCGTCCGGTTTGCGAAGTATTGATCCGGGAGCACCAGGTTCGGCCTATCCAGGCCGGCGCCATTCAAAGAAATGTCCTTGCCTAACGTGACATTCAGCGCGATGCCGCTGCGTGCCTGGACGATGGGAGCGAGTTGCCAGTCCTTCAGAATTTTGCCGGCGAATCCGCTGCCATGCATGGGGCTCTGAACGATCAAGGACGAGTTGAAAATGTGCCGCACGTCGAAGTTGCAGCGTCCGCGATCCTGCGCGCGGTTGGCTGGGTTCATATATTGCGAGCCTGCCAGTTCGCCGGTGAAATCGACGTCGCTGATGCAGTGGGACCAAGTGTAATTGGTCAGCAGCGTAAACCCGCCGCTGAAGCGGTGCTGGATGGAAGCCAACATGCCGTTGTAGTTGCTGTTTCCGTTCTGGTCCGACTGCACAATGCTCGAATACAGCGAGCCGGTAACGGGATTCTGCAAATACAGCGGACGGCGCTGATTCGTATTGCTGGTGCTGGAGCAGGGCTTGCCGCTGCAGGTGCCAGGTATGAAGACAGAGGGATTGATATCCTCCCCCACCCAAAGATGCGTTGTTTTATTGCCGAGATAGCTCACCGAACCCAGCCAATTGGCCGTGATTTGACGCTGGTAGCTTACATTCCACTGCGCCATGTACGTTGGCTTGGTGGTTAGAGGCATGTTGACGTAAACTCCATACGCGGCCGGGAATAGCGAACTGCCCGGGAATGGGTTGCCGCCCGGGTAGCCTTGAAAGGGATTCGTGAAGCCCCCCACCGGAGAAGGAATATCGATTGCCGACGCGTACGGCGCATTCGTTGTGAGGCGTTCCGGATAGAAAAGTTCCGCCGTGTCGCGCAGAATCGCTCCAGAAACGCGCAGCGTCTGCTTGCCGGTTCCGCTCGGATCCCAAACGATACCCGCACGCGGCGAGAATAGCCAAATGTGCCCCTTCGAATAAGCCTTGGGTATGCCGGGATCTTTGAAAAAGAACAGTCCCGGAGGCGCGTTCGGGTGCACTTTGCTGATCTGACCGGCAGCGAATCCAGCAGGACTGAATGAATCGCCATTGGCAAAGTAGTCGTACGCAGGGAAGTTGGGTTCCCAGCGGATGCCCGCGTTCACGGTGAGATGGGAGGCAAGGCGCACGCTGTCCTGAGCGTACAGGGCAAAGACTGTAGCGCGCGTGGCATTTTGCAGCGGATTGCTTTGCGTGAAGTCGCTCACGCTGCCGATCAGATAGTCCGCCAACGCATCGTTCGTGGTCTGTCCATTGGCGGTCCAAGAGCCGTTCTCGATGTATCCGTTAATTACGTTCATCTGATTGCGGAGATAATCGACGCCAAATGCCATTTGATGCCGCCCTCGAATTACATCTACGTCGTCGGCGTAGTGAAAGCTGTTGACATTGAAATGTCCGGGCGCGCAAGTGCCGCAGCCGATATTGAAATAGTTGTTAATGGCAATCTGCAGGAAGTTCGGGAGCGGACTCGCGACGTTCACTCCTTCTGCGGCTGGATTCGTGATCTTGGGCGATACGCCGCGATTGTCGCGCCGCCTGGTGGCGGTGGC
>JANXQZ010000374.1 GCA_025353235.1 Bryobacterales bacterium | reverse complement strand
TGTAGCGCGAGCGAGTCGTGACTGCCCAGCGCAACACACGCATGTCGTCACGATGGCCACGGGTAACGATCATGATGTAAGTGGAGCCATTGGAGAGCAGCTTAGGAAACACATCCTCGTACTCTTCGGCGTGGATGTCTTCGGCTTCCGGAAAGCGTTCGCGATTGGCGAAGGCTTCGCGATTGTCAATAATCGTGGTTGCGAAGCCCGCCATGTTGGCGATCTTGGACAGGCTCTTCGATATGTGCCCGGCACCGAAGATGAGCGCACGCGGTTGGGGAACTACGGGCTCAATAAAGACGTTGAGCTGACCGCCGCAGATGAGGCCATTGTCGTAAGCGGCGTCCTGCCCCAAGCTGAAAGTCAGGTGGCGCGGTTTCTCGGTGTCGATCACCTCGCGGGCTGCTGTCCAGACTTCGGCTTCCACGCATCCGCCCCCAATGGTTCCGGCCATGGATCCGTCCTCGCGGACCAGAAGTTTAGCGGATTCGTAGCTGGGAATAGACCCGTTCACCTGCACGATGGTGGCAAGCGCGCACTTCTGGCCAAGCCGCCGCAGACGGACGAGTTCGTCGAAGATGTCCATTCGACTCGATTATAACTTGGGGTGCTGAATCAATTTTGCATTCGAGTGGCTTGACCTGTGCTCCAAACTTTTTTGGGCTGCTTGCGACAGTTCCTCGATCTTGCATGGGCCGCTTCCTTCTGGAACACCGTCGAAAAATCCGAAACAAAAGCGAAAACCGTCCCTAATTGTTTCGGATTTCACCACCTTTGTGGTCGCGCATCCGGACATGACGACAGAAAAAGATGATCGGCACGGCCTAATTACCGTGTTCGGCGATTTAGGAATGTTCGGTTCGCATTAGCGTTGAGTGATCTCATCGTAGACCATTTGCACCTGTTTCCAGGTCGAAGACTTGACCCAGGACGGCACAATGCACTTCTTGTTGTCTACGAAGTGATTAACAGCCGCTTCAGCAGCCGGTTTCCAGTTCGGGTTGTTAAGGAGCCGCTGGACGATCGGATGATCTAGGACTTTGTTTCTAAGAACTTCTGTATTTTGTATGGCCTATACTGACATATAAGCATCGTACAATGTCATAGCGTTGTGTGTGAAAGAACATTAAATTCTGTTAAGCGAACTCTTGAGACTTTCTTGTTTTGGCGAGTTGGACACTTAAGTGAGATCCAGCGCGGCCTTCAGCCCTTCCTCGACTTCACGCAGTGACTCTGACGGGAGGCTGCCAACTCTCTTGGTCAGTTTGGCGCGGTCCAGTGTAGTCACCTGATGGCACACGGCAAAGCTCGCCTTCGGCAGACCGGAACTTCCGCCCAAAAGCTTAATCACAGTGGGTCCGCGTTTGCCTTGTGAAGACGAGGTCGAGATTGGGACCACAATGATCGACCTCCATCCAGGAGTGCCGTTAAAACCATCGTGGGACATCACGATCACGGGACGTCTGCCTGCCTGCTCCGATCCTGATCGCGGAACAAGATCGGCCCAGTGAACGTCGCCGCGCTTCATCTTACTGCCTTGCCGGTTTTGACCAGGTGCTCGACTGCGGCCGACTCCAGATCGGAGTCGAGATCAAGAGGAGTTCCCGCCATTTCCACCGCATAGGCCGCGATCGCGTCTTGCCTTGCTTTGCGGGCTTGTTGCTTCAGCCAGCAATCCACGGCTTCGCGCGCCAAGGTGGTAGCGGGTACTTGCATCCGTTCCGCCTCAGCCCTGAGATGGTCATAGGTTTGATCCGGCAGCGGCAGATGAAAGTTCTTCATCGCATGGTCCCCCTTGCATATGATGCCATAACTGAATGGCATGAATCATGGCAAGCGGCAAGGGCTGGAAACCGCTTCATCTCACGATTGCTCAGATTCTACTTAGTCACGCGCAATATAAAGGACTCGGTGATCTCGTGCCCTTTGGAATCCACGGCGGTCAGCTTGTACTCCGTCGTGGTCTTTGGCTGCACTTCGACACACCGGCTGAGCGCGGGCTTAACCTCCTCGATGTACGGCTCGATGCGAATGGACTTCGCATTCGAAACGCTGTAGCAGACCAGCGCCTTCTCGCCAGGACGCACCGTCGCTGGCGATGCGTAAAACCCCAGGATTTTCACTTGATCGCCTCCTAGCTTACGCGTAATATCCGCATCGCGCTTGGCTTCCGCTGACTGGGCTTCGTCCTCCGCGCGCTGCACATCCCGATGGCGGGACCAGAACGTCCAGCCCGCATAAACGAGGGCGATCACCACCAGAATCGACATATAGGGAAGCAGCTTGCGGAGAGTTTGCATAACTAAACAGACCAGTGAAAAACTCCATCCCTCGCATCGCTGTTGATTTGTCCCAGCCTTCGCATGAACTCCAAGTGCGCCATCACCTCCAGCAAGGCAAACTGATGGTTGATCGGCGACAGTTTCTTCAGCCAGAGACTTTCAACCAAAGTATGCGCCGTCTGCGGCTGATCCAACAAGTTGCGAATTTCAACGCAGCGCTCGCCATGGTGCCGCGTTGTTTTATCGATCCAAGCACGATGCCCTGAAAACGGCTGCCCATGAGAGGGCACGATCAGATCCACATCCACCTGCTTCAACTCCTCTAGCGATTGCAGAAAATCCGCCAGGGTATCTGATTCAGGCTGCCACGAAATGTTGGGCGTGATCTTCGGAAGGATTTGATCCCCGGATACCAGGAGACGGTGCGCCGACGAATACAGGGCAATATGTCCGGGCGAGTGCCCTGGAGTCCAAAGAACTTGGAGCGGCCCCAGCGCAGTCGGGATCTCTTCGCCGCCGTCCAAGAGCTCATCGGGAGTGAGCGCGTGAAAGTTCTTGCGCAGCGCTAGGAAGTGCTGGTGCATCGTCGTCTGCAATTGGTCGGGCACTCCGGATTCCTGAAACGCGCGCCCGATCCAATTGGCTCGCAGCTCGGGTGTGTTCACGATGCGGAGCTGGCGCGCTTCCACTTGGTGCATCAGCAATCGCGCGCCTGTCAGCTTGAGGAGTTTTACCGACAGCCCCATGTGATCGGGATGCATGTGAGTCAGCAGGATCTGCCGGATCTCTGACCATTCGATTCCAGTAGAGGCGACGCCTTGCTCGAGCGCGGTGAAGGACGCTTCTGTATCCATCCCGCAATCCACCAGCATGTAGCCAGAGTCCAGCCGGATGAGATGCACGTTGACCGACGCGAGTTCAAAAGGCAGAGGAAGTTCGATGCGGAAAACGCCGGGAAACACTTCGGAAGCAACGTTCACGAAATGGCATCGCTCGCATGATAGGAGCTGCGGACCAGAGGACCGGCTTCCACATGAGAAAATCCCATCTCGCAGCCAGCGCGCTTTAGAAAGTCGAAATCTTCCTGGGGAACGTAGCGGATAATCGGCAGGTGCTTGCGCGAGGGCCGCAGATATTGCCCCAGCGTCAAAATATCCACTTGGTGCAAGCGCAGATCGCGCATCACCTGCAACACCTCGTCCATGGTCTCGCCCAAGCCAAGCATCAGCCCGGATTTTGTGGGGACAAAAGGACGAAGGCGTTTGGCGTAGGCCAGCATGTCGAGGGACCGCTCATATTGCGCGCCCAGCCGAACCATGCGGTACAAGCGGGGGACCGTTTCAGTGTTGTGGTTCAGCACGTCGGGATGGGCGTTCATGACCGTTTCCATCGCGTCGCGGGAGCCTTGAAAATCAGGGACCAGCACCTCCACTTTGCAGCCTGGAATACGCTCTCGAATCGCTTCGATGGTTAACGCGAAGAGCTCTGCGCCGCCGTCCTTGCGGTCGTCCCGGTTCACGCTGGTGATCACGGCGTACTTGAGACCGAGCGTCGCGCAGGCTTCAGCCACGCGCCTTGGCTCATCGTAATCGACCGTGAGCGGAGCTCCCTTTTGGACAGCGCAGAAGCCGCAGCGGCGCGTGCAGACGTTGCCGAGAATCATGAAAGTCGCGGTGCGCCGGTTCCAGCACTCGCCTACGTTGGGGCAGGCCGCGCTCTCGCAAACTGTGTGCAGGCCCAGCTTGCTGACAAGCTGTTTCAAATCCCGGTAGTTCTCGCCCACCGGCGCTGGCGCGCGCAGCCATACAGGCCGTTCGAGCGAGGGATTGATGGAGACGAGCACTGTTCCTATTCTATCGCTGGCTGCGGGAAGAAGCGGCCAGCATTGTAAAAACCAGCGCCGCGATTTGCGGCTTCTGAAATGGATAATCGAAGGACGCGTGGATGAAGACGAACAGCGGACCGACGCACCACGCGCAATGTCGAACCTGGCGAACCGTCCAAGCCATCAGCAGGAGCATCGCACCTAAGACTGTGAAGCCTCCCTCGGCTGTCCACTGAACCCAATCGTTGTGTGCCTGGTTGGCAAACAGGCCGTCGTCGTAGCGCGCGTACGAAGGATACGCCGTGGGCCAGTTCCCAAGCCCTACGCCCGTCCAGGGGTGATCGCGGATCATGTCGAAGGAGGAGTTCAGCATTTGGAGCCTGCCTAGGTCGGCGTTCTGAATGTGGAAGCGACTGGCAAGCGCATCCCACCCGACCACGGCGGTGAGTGCTCCCGCAAGCACCAGGACGCTCGCCAGCACCGCCCATTTGTTGCGCTGTCCGCTGCTCGCCACCACCACGACGGCCTCCACGCAGATCAGCACGAAGCCGCCCCGCGAGGCCGATACGATCACGGACGCAATCATCGCGCCCGCCATCAGGCAGTAGCGCAGGCGCTTGGTGCGGTCCGTCAGAGCGGGGATGAGCGCGAGCGGCAACGTCAATTCCATCAGGTTCGCGTAATGGGTGTGGTACAGAAATGGACCCATCACGTGGACGGGGTCGGGCACTGGGAAAAGCCAGAAGACCGCACCGGGCGAGGTAAAGGCTTGCAACGTGGAGAGGAGACAGACCGCCATTCCAAACACGAGCAGGCAACGGAGCAGCAGCTCGACTCGGGCCGTCTGAAGCACGCAGAAAGCAAGCGCGCCATAGGAGAACCAGGCGAGGACCATGCGTTCGGTTTCCGGCATCGCCACCGTCCAGTGCAGGAATATTTGGAGCATGGCGAAAAGGGCAACAAAGGCCAGCGGCATTAGCATCGGGCTGAGATGGGGCCGTTCGTTCGAGTGCGCCAGTTTCACGATCCAAGCTAGTGCGAGAACAAACGAACCCACTTCCAGGATCGAAACGGGCCAGCGCGCCGGCACCCAGGCGGTCAGGATGGAGACGAACAGAATTGCACACAGAACGGTGGCGGACCAGCTTCTCATTCCAACAGGTCCAGCGCGACGTTTTGGAGAGTGAGCGATTCTTCGGTGCGGACGTAACCAAGCGGCCGGCGGTATTCGAAGACGATGGTGGCGAAGGATTGCTGGCCGGTGTGGAAGTTGAGAGTCTCTTGCCGCTGCTGCTCGCTGGCAAGGTCCTGGGACGTTGTATCTAAGACACGGACTCGAAAGCCGCTCTTGTCGCCAGCTGCGTTCGTGCTGAATGAGAAACGCAGGCGGTAAGTTCGCGCTGGCAGGAGCGGCACAGTCTGGGTCAGCAGCTCGCACTGGTCGGGTTGCCTGCCGGATAGGGTTATTTTCAAACTTGTAGGAGTCTGAATGGACGTGCTATCCGGATTGGGAGGAATTCGCCAATCGAACCCAATCCCGCTGGGAAAGCTGGTAAAGCTTCCGTTTGTGAGCGAGAGGCCCCCGGCGGCATCGAGGCGGTGAAACGGTTCGAATTTGCGGGCGCACATTGCGTTCCAGATTCGGACCCCAGGGGCTAGACTGCTTCTCTGCATGAGCTGCTGAAGGCAAGCCAGATAGCCGGGTTTGTCGGCGTCGGGCGCGTCCGGG
>JANXQZ010000321.1 GCA_025353235.1 Bryobacterales bacterium | reverse complement strand
CTATGTGGATCACTGGACGCTGAAATGGGGCGACCTGCTTCAATCCAGCAGAAAGTATCTAGGCGACAAGGGCGTCTACGCGTTTCATGAATGGGTTCACGATTCCATCGCGTCCAACAAACCGTACGACAAGATGGTTCGCGAACTGCTGACCTCGCGGGGCAGTTCTTACGACGATCCAGCTGCGAATTTTTTCCGCGTCACTCGCGAAGCCAAGCCCACCATGGAGAAGACCACGCAAGTGTTCCTGGGTGTGCGCATGGTCTGCGCGCAGTGTCACGATCATCCATTCGAACGCTGGACGCAGAATCAGTACTACCAAATGGCCGCGTTCTTCTCGGCGGTGGGTCTGCGGGCAGGGTATGAAGTGGGCGAAGAGATTGTGTTCGATCAGCGCTCGGATTTCGAGATGAAGCATCCCAAGGATGGCCATGTCGTGCAACCGGAATTCCTCATAGCGTCGAACGGGCCGATACCGATTCCGAATGACCAGCGCCGTCGCGATGCTCTGTCTCAATGGCTGACGGCGAAGGACAATCCGTTCTTCGCGAAAGCCATCGCTAACCGCACGTGGAGCTACTTCTTCGGCAAAGGCATTATCGAGCCCGTTGATGACATACGCGCGTCCAATCCCCCGTCAAACCCGGCTCTCTTGGACGCCCTTACCAAGGATGTGGTCGATCACGGCTTCGACTTGCGGCAGCTCATGCGCACGATCGTCAACTCGCGTGTTTATCAAACTTCCATCGCCACCAATGAATGGAATGCCACCGACCGCGACAACTTCTCGCATGCGTTCCCGCGTCGTTTGGCGGCCGAAGAGTTGATGGATGCGGTGTCCGCTGCTGCTGGAGCTAAGGCAAATTTCCCGGAGGTCCCTGAAGATACGCAGGCAGAGCAACTGGTGGACCCTCATATCGGAAAAGAGGGCTTCCTCGATGTGTTCGGTCGTCCGCTGCGCGAGTCGGCGTGCGAGTGCGAACGCAAGTCTGACTTCAGCCTGCCTCAGGCCTTGAACCTGGTAAACGGCAAAACCATTTCAGACGCTGTGGCCGATCCGAACGGACGCATCGCAAAGTTGGTGGTAGGTGGGAAGAGCGAAGCCGCGATGATTGATGACTTATACCTTGCTGCATTCAGCCGCATGCCCACCGCACAGGAGCGGGAGCAAGGCGTGAAATATCTGAGCGGGGGACCCAAAGCGACCCGCGCGCAGGATGTCCTCTGGGCGCTTCTCAATAGCAAAGGATTTCTGTACATCTACTGATGCCCAACCATCCTTCATCAAAACTCAACTGGCCTGCACCAAAACCCAACTGGCCTCCACCAATCTCCAACTCTCCTGTCCTGCATGAACTGTGGGGCAGGCAATCCTGCCTGCAGCCGCCTTTCCAGGCGGCTTTCCGCTCAGTGCGCAAATGAACCTAGGAGGAAACTAATGCTCAATATTCCCGGACGTCAGGCTTACACTTGCGAGGGACCCACCCGCCGCGAGCTAATGCGAATCGGCTCTATCGGACTGATGGGCTTGAGCCTCCCTCATTTTTTCCTCTGGCGCGACCAAGCCAAAGCCGCCAGCGTCAACAGCAAGTTCGCCGGCGCCAAAGGCTTCGGCTCCGCCCATAGCGTCATCATGGTCTTCCTCCAAGGCGGACCCTCGCACATCGATATCTGGGATCCCAAGCCCGACGCACCAGCCAACGTGCGAGGCGAGTTCAAGCCCATAAAAACAAAAATCCCAGGAACGCTCATCGGCGAACACATGCCCATGATGGCCGACCATCTGGACAAAGCGACCCTCATCCGCTCCATGAGTTATACGCCCAACGGGCTCTTCAATCACACCGCCGCGATCTATCAAATGCTCACCGGCTATCCACCCGACAAAGTTTCCCCATCGGGGCAACTCGAGCCGCCCTCGCCTGCCGATTTTCCCACCGCCGGAAGCCACATTTCCAAGATGATGCCATCGAAAGACCCAATGCTGCCTTTCGTGGAACTGCCGCGACCGTTGCAGGAGTCCGGCATCATCGGGAAAGGCGGATCCGCTGGGTTCTTGGGCAAGGCGTACGATCCCTATCGCATGTATCAGGACCCAGCCAAGCCCGTGAAGCTCGAAGACCTGTCCCTTCGGAAAGACAT
>JANXQZ010000295.1 GCA_025353235.1 Bryobacterales bacterium | reverse complement strand
TCGCCGCCGGTACCATCATCGGCGGACCAATCGGAGATCGCATCGGCCGCAAGGCTGTCATCTGGGCTTCCATCTTGGGAGTGCTGCCCTTCACTCTGCTGCTGCCCTACGCCAATCTTTTTTGGACCGGCGTTCTCAGCGTCGCGATCGGATTGATTCTAGCTTCGGCCTTCTCCGCCATCCTCGTCTACGCGCAAGAGCTGCTTCCCGGAAAGGTGGGCACCATCTCCGGCCTTTTCTTCGGACTCGCGTTTGGAATGGCCGGGATCGGCGCGGCGCTCCTGGGCAAGCTGGCCGATCTGACCAGCCTCAACTTCGTGTATCACGTGTGCGCCTTTCTGCCCGTCATCGGACTGCTAACCTATTTCCTGCCCGATCTTCAGGAGCGCGATCCCGCAGCGGCGCCCACGGCCCGCACCGCGTAACGTAGTTCCGGAACCGGATAACCCGCACCGCTAAATGCATCGTGTATCAGTTTGTTCGTGTCGAAATACACCTGCCAATAATGGGCGTTGTTGCAGTACGGGCGGACGGTCAACTGCGGGCCTACCGGCGTGAATTGGAGAATGTCTACATCCGGCGCCGGGGCCTCCAGCACGTTCGGAATCTGCTGCAGCCGCGACTTGAGCAACTGAATGGCGGCAACAGGGTCCACGCTATGTTCTAGCTGCGCGGTGAGTTCCACGCGCCTGTAAGCATTCGCCGAGAAATTCTGAATCGTATCCGAGAAAATCTTCGAGTTCCCTACTGTGGTCTGCACGTTGTCCTGCGTGTCGATCATGGTCCCGAACAGGCCGATGGCCTTGACAGTTCCCGTCACCCCGGCCACGCTTACGAACTCGCCTACTTTGAACGGCCTCAGAATCATCAGGAAGATTCCCGCCGCAAAGTTCGAAAGCAAGCCGCTCCACGCCGCTCCGATCGCGATGCCGGCCGCTGCCAGCAAGGCTGCGAAGGTGGTGGTTTCCACTCCGAAAAAGCCGAGCAGCGCGACGATGAGCGCAATATTGAGAATCACTCCGAGGCTCGCGCGAAGATACCCGATCACCGTGGAGTCCAGGTGTTGGCGGTTCAACCCCTTCGTGACCAGGGTCTGAGCGAGATGAATCAGCCACCGGCCCACGAACCAAATGATCACGGCTCCGAGCAGCTTGAAACCGACCAAGGTCAGGATCGCGATGGAGCTTTGGGCGAATGCCGCAAGATTGACGTTCACTATTGTTTGTCCTCCGTCGTATTGTAAGTCATGGACCGACGCGCATTTCTTCAACTCGCTGCAGCCGCCGCAGTCATTCGACCCGCCTCGGCTGCTCGCCTGCCGATTCGGAAGGCTGTCGAATTCTCGATGCTTCCCAAGGAAGCAACCATAGGGGAACGGTTTCGAACCGCCAAAGAGGCAGGCTTTGAGCAGATCGAGTGTCCTACTACGCCCGACGCCAAAGAGGCGGACGAAATGAAAGCGGCTTCGGAAAAATACGGCCTGCGGATTCATTCCGTGATGAACATGGATCACTGGAAATTTCCGCTCTCTTCGCCGGATCCGGAAGTGGTTTCGAAAAGCCTTAAGGGCATAGAGACGAGCTTGCACAATGCCCACCTGTGGGGCGCCGATACAGTGCTTGTGGTACCCGCCGTGGTGAATCCAAGCATCGGCTACGCGCAAGCCTATGAACGGTCGCACGCGCAGATCAGCAAGGTGCTGCCGCTGGCCGAAGAGCTGAAAGTGATCATCGCGGTCGAGGAGGTTTGGAACAAGTTTCTTCTGAGCCCCATTGAGTTCGCCAAGTACGTGGACGAGTTTCACAGTCCCTGGCTGCGAGCGTACTTCGATGTCGGCAACGTCGTGTTGTACGGCTACCCGCAAGATTGGATTCGCACTCTTGGCAAGAGGATTGTCAAACTCCATATCAAGGATTTTTCTTTCCGGCAACGCGAAGCGAAGTGGGTGGCATTGGGCGAAGGTGATATCGACTGGAAGGCTATTCATCAAGCGCTGGCCGATATCGGCTATCAAGGGACTGCAACCGTGGAACTCGATGGCGGAGATGCGGCTTATCTCGGCGAAGTGAACCGGCGCTTCGAAAAGATTCTTCAGGGGGAGAAAGTAGCGTGAACCGGCGTCCGCAAATATCCGAATACGCGCCTTTTCATCAGGGCTACATCGCTCTGGTCCCGGGCAGCGACATCGTGAAAACAGTGGAGGCTGAAGGCTCTAGAGCCGTAGCTCTCTTTGAAAGTGTCCCTGAGGAACAGGGAAGTTATCGATACGCGCCCGGCAAGTGGACCGTCAAGGAAGTGATCGGCCACGTGATCGATACCGAGCGCATTCAGGCCTACCGGGCCTTGCGCATCGCGCGAAATGACAAAACGAACCTGCCTGGCTTCGAGCAGGACGACTACATTCCGTTTTCGAATTCGAATAACCGCTTGATCGCCGATCTCGCGGAGGAGTTCGCCAGTGTGCGCCGCGCTAGCGTGCTGCTTCTGAAGAGTTTCGATGAAGATGCGTGGAGCCGCAAGGGCTTCGCCAACAACTTCGAACTCACGGTCCGGGCCATCGCTTACATACTCGCAGGTCACGAACTGCACCACCGCAAGGCGCTTCGCGAGAAGTACCTGACGGCTGCTACAATTTAGCTCCATGAAGAAAATTCTGGGCCAGTTGGGATGGGCGGCAACGTCCATCGTGGGAGCGTTTTGCCTGGCGGGCATTGCGACCAACCGGGGCGAGCCCGTGAACAGTTTTTGGGTCGTGCTTGCGGCGGTTTGCACCTACGCCATCGGCTTTCGTTTCTATGCCAAATTCATCGCTGCGAAGGTGATGGTTCTCGACAATCGGCGCGCCACCCCGGCCGAGCGATTGCGCGATGGACACGATTACGAGCCCACCAACAAATGGATCCTCTTCGGCCATCACTTCGCCGCCATCGCCGGGCCAGGTCCGCTGGTGGGTCCAACGCTGGCAGCGCAGTTCGGCTACCTTCCGGGCACGCTCTGGATCATCATCGGGGCCGTGGTCGGCGGCGCGGTGCAAGACTTCATCATCTTGTTCTGCTCCATGCGGCGGGACGGCAAATCGCTCGGCCAAATGGCGCGCGAGGAGATTGGAAAAATCGGCGGGATCACGGCGCTGCTCACGGTTTTGTTGATCATGATTATTCTACTGGCTGTGGTTGGG
>JANXQZ010000152.1 GCA_025353235.1 Bryobacterales bacterium | reverse complement strand
TGTTGTTGAGGGGTAAGCTTGGGACGGCGACCACCAATCCGGCCTTCCTCGCGAGCAGCATCCAGCCCGGCCTTGGTGGTCGCCGTCCCAAGCTTACCCCTCAACAACAGCTTGAAATCGAAAAGGTGGTTTCCTAAAGATGCGAGACCCGCCGCCGATGCCGCGCGGCTGTTCAAAGTCCATCCGGCGACCGTCTCCCGGTTGTTAGCAAGGTATACGCCAAATAGGGTAGTGTCCTAAAGTTGTATTGACGCATTTTTTAGCTTGTAGAGCCCACGTGAAATCCGCACAAAGTGAACAGTGTACCCTCCAGGATTCCCCTCACTATGTTTCGGGAGAAACGTTCTCGCCCAATGTATTCCGAGAAGTTGATTCACCAGTACGGGGGTAAACTCTAGCGGGAGCGCCCCTGATCTTGACACTTCTTGAATACGGCTCATCGTTTCACGCATATGCTTCTTATTCTATTCTCATTCGCCCGAAATCATTCACACTTCTGTCGTTGGCCAGAGGGCCGGATGAGTTCGCCCGCGCGACCTCCGCATCCGCATTTTGAGATCGTTCGGCTATGCCGCCTTCCCCACCGCCCGATGTCTCGCGCAAAGACTTCATCTACGTCATTACAATTTTGACGGTCAAAAACGTGCCCCATCGCTTCCCCCAACGATTCATTTGACCCCCTCACAGTAAATCTGCCAGGAGAACGGCGGCCACCTCTAATTGTCAGCGGCGCTGTTGCCGGTGATAGCCACCGTTTGCTGTGCGCCGGAAGCTTCAGTCAGTGTGACTGTACTGGTGAAGTTGCCATACGCTACGGGTTGGAAGGTCACCGTGACGGTGCAGGAGCCTCCTGCCGCCAAGCTCGTTCCGCAAGTGGTTCCAAGCGTGAAGGATGGATCCCCGGCGATGGTGACGGAGCCGATGCCTGCGGCGGTGGTCGCGGGATTCGAGACGGTCAGACTCTTGCTTGGATTGTCTCCTATTGTGTAGCCGGAGAACGTGAGCGTCGACGCAGACAAACTAAGCACTCCCGGTTGATTGCCGACGGCGCTGGTTCCACTGAGAGAAACGGTCTGTACGCCTGTCGAAAGACTGATCGTGAGTGTGCCGGTTCGGGTTCCCGCGACCGTGGGCGCAAAAGTAACCGAAACGGTGCAGCTCGTGCCTGCCGCAATCGAAGCGGCGCAGGTGGTTGTATCGGCAAAGTCCCCGGTGACGGACGCACCGTTGTTGGTGACGGCGGTTGCGCCCGTGTTTTTCACCGTGACGGACATCCCGGCGCTGGTTGTGCCGAGCGGCTGTTGGGGAAACACAAGGCTGCCGGGCGAAACAACGATGTTCCCGCCCGCAGCAGTTCCGGTGCCGGTCAGCGTCACCGTCTGGGGGCTGTTGAGCGCGGAGTCTGTCAAGGTCAGCGAACCCGTCGCGGCACCAGTGACAAGCGGAGTGAAGGTCACACCAACCGTGCAGGCAGCCCCGGCGGCGACGCTCGCTCCGCAGGTGTTGCTGGCAACCGCGAAGGCCCCGCTGGTCGCGACGCTGGTGAAGGCGATCGGCACGTTTGCGTTGTTGGTGAGTGTCACCGCCATGGCCGCGCTCGCGTTGCCCACCACCATGGTGCCGAGGCTCAACGAATTCACTGAGAGAGTCGCCTGCCCGGTGCCGGTTCCGCTCAGCGCTACGGTTTGCTTTCCTGCATTATCCACGATGGTCAGCGTACCCCCGGCGGCGCCTACGGCGCTGGGGGTGAACGTCACCGAAATGGCGCACGAAGCTCCCGCCGTGACGATCGCGCTGCATGTGTTCGTCTGGCCGAACGGTGCTGGCGCCGTCACGCTGGAAACCTGCAGCGGACCGGTGCCCTGGTTCAGCACCGTAACCGTTCTCACCATGCTGGATGCGCCTTGCACTTGCGACCCAAAGCCGACCGATGCCGGGGAAACGGAGGCGGCCGGCACTGTTCCCGTGCCCGAGAGCGTGACTGTTTGCGCAGCGCCAGCGTTTCCGGAATTGTCGTTCATAGTGAGCGATCCGCTCACGGTCCCCGGCGCCGAGGGCGCGAATGTCACATTCACCGTGCAGTTCGATCCTGCGAGTAAAACCGGCGGACAATTGCTCGTTTCGCTGAACGCCCCGCTCGCCGCAATGCTCATTACGCCAAGCGGACTGCCCCCGAAATTCCTTACGGTGACCGGAACGGTCGAGCTCGTTCCCACGTTCTGCGTGAAATTCAACGCAGGAGGAGTAAAGCTAATCGCCGAGGGCCTCGGATTTGGCAAAGGAATCGGCGTCAGGCCAAAGATGTAGTAGCATCCGACGGGGCAAATATTGTTCGATGTGGAGGGCACTACCGCCGTCATATTGTCGGTGATCTGCACTCCGTAGCCGCCCGTATAGACGGCTCCCGAGGAATCCACCGCGATGCTGTGCGGACTGGCGCCCCCGGCAATTGAGACGCTCGTCCAGTTTGCTCCCTTCATGTCGTCGACCCGAATGATCCGGGGCCCGTAAGAGGTGGCGTCGGCCACGTAGATCTTCCTTGCGGGGTCCAGCGTGACAGCCACAGGGGAAGAGAAGGAAGAGGTGCCGGACGCCGACGAAACGGACGCCAGGGCCGTCCAGTTAGCGCCGGTCATATCGTCGAATCGAACGATTCGGCTGTTGCCGGTGTCGGCAACGTATATTCGATTGCTCGAATCCACTGCGAGCGACGTTAAGTACGGTGCGAACTGGCCGGTACCCGGGCCGGCGGAGCCATAAGCCACCCAGTTGGCGCCGCTCATGTCGTCCATCCGAACAACCCGGTAATTGCCTGAATCGAGGACGTAGATCCTGCCTGCCGGATCCAGGGCGATGCCGGCAGGGTTGTTGAACGCGCCGGGACCGGAGCCGTAGGTTCCGCCATACGAGATGAAGTTTTTTCCGCTCATATCGTCGATGCGCACGATGCGGGAATGGTACGTATCTGCGATGTAGATTCGGCCCGCTGAATCGAGCGCGATGCCATACGCACCGTAAAACTGGCCCGCTCCATAGGAGATCAGGTTGGTACCGTTGATGTCGTCGGAGCGGTGAATCTGCTGGGAGTCGGAAAAGTAAAACGGCGTGTAGGCGGAATTGTACGCCGTGGCGCCCCTTGCCGCCCCGCCCACAGGAAATACTTGCGTAGTGGTCCCCATGATTCCTTGCGTAGCCCCATTCACGGTTAGCGTTCCTGTAAAGGTCCCGCTAAGGCTGAAGCCGCAAGTGACATGGCCGCCCCTGCCTCCGCCCGCGCAGCTTTCAAGGGAGGATACGGTGGAAAATGTCGCGTTGATGGCCAGGCTTCCGTCCGTGGAAAGAAAGTGGAGAGTGGTGGCCGTGATGTTAAGCGTGCCCGGCGGATTCGCGACGGTTGAATTAATGCTGTACGCTCCCGAGGTTGTGCCTCCCGAGTTGGCCAAAACGCCCTGGTCGGCGAAAGCGATCGAAGTGGCCAGCAAAAGCAAAGCCGCAAATTTCATCTGCATACTCGTAATTTCTCCATGGATCTAACACTTTGCCCGCCTGCTCCAGACTGCGAAGAAGCGAAAAAGCGTGGCCAAGCGATCTTCTGTCTTTTACTAGGGTGATTCATGGGCGCAGAAAATATAGCGCGGACCCTTTTTGTTCTACCCGTTCATACACTGGTGGCGGAAGACGAAGGTGGGTTAGAGTTTGCCATAAATTAAAGGAGAGCTAGTTCTTGCCGATAGTACATCTTAGGTGAGGCGATTCGGTTGAAAGAGGGTACAATGGATTCGATACATGTGTCGTAGGGTAACGAGCCGAGTGGTCACGGTGATGGCGGGAGTATTTTCTCTAGCCATATCGTTGCACGCCCAAACCCAGCCGAGCGAGTGGCGGCACATCGGCAATGCAGCTTTCAACCTGGGGTTGTCGTCCGTAGCTACGGGACCGGTTGACCGCGTCTGGTACTCCGAGGACGGGCTTCGTTTATTTGCGCGCACTCACTCGGGAAAGACTTTCGAAACGGATGATTTCGAAAAATGGCGCTCCGTAGCCAAACCTTCCGATCCTCCTTGGCAGGAGTCAGCGCCCGCAGCCAGTGTTCCAGAGCCAGCCGCTAAGATCCGGCAAGCCTCGCGCAGCCGCATGTATGGTCTCGGATTGGCAGCCTACCGCTCGGAAGACGGAGGGGCTAGCTGGTCGAACTTGACGCAGTTTCGGGGAGCGTCGCTGCTGGGGCCGGGTCTTTCCGACCTGGCAGTTTCGCCGCGCGACCCGGACGAACTGGCTGTAGCCGGCGCGGGCGGCGTTTGGAGATCGGCTGATGGTGGACTGTCGTGGTCTGGGCTGAATCAGTTTCTGCCGAACTTGCCGGTGAGCCGGATTCTGTCATCTCCCTCGGGAATGCGCGGATTGCGGATTGCCTTGTCTACCCCTGGAACTTCCGAGCTGGAATGGATGCCGGGGGAGAAATCTGCTTGGCGGATTGTGGACAATGCCGATATCTCTCAGGAGGCCAGCGTGAGATCTGCACTCTCGCGAGCCTTTGGAACGTCGATTACGGCGCTTGGCGTGTCTGGCACATATCTGTACGCAGGCAGCTCAGACGGCCAGTTATGGTCGTCGGCTGACAAAGGTTGGAGTTGGAGCGCTCCGTCCGATCGGCTGGCAGGCCCCGTTGAATCCATCTTCGTCAACCCCAAAGACCCGCGCATCGCAGTGGCCGCGCTCGGCCGTCGCGACTTGTCCGCGAGTTTTCAGACCAAAGCCGCACATGTACTGCGGACCATGAACGGTGGAATTTTTTGGGACGACATGACGGCAAGCCTGCCCGATTCAGCCGCGCATGGCGTCACGGCAGACTCAACCGGCGGTGCAGTTTACGTAGCCACCGACGCGGGCGTGTTTATGACCGCCACCGATCTGGGCAGTGCCGGTACTCCGACCAATTGGATCGCAATCGGGGAGAAATTGCCTCAGGCTGCCGCTGTGGATGTGAAACTCGACGCTGGAGCGAATCAGCTTTTCGTGGCGCTGGATGGTATGGGAGTATACGCAACCATTGCCCCGCATCGCTTGCGCGACGTTCGAGTGGTGAATGCGGCTGACTTCAGCTCCCGGGCGACTGCGCCCGGGGGACTGCTCAGTGTGATCGGGGCGCACGTCCAATCGGCCCAAAGCGGCTCCGGCCCCGTGCCTGTGCTCGCCGCGTCAGACTTGGCATCTCAGATTCAGGTCCCTTTCAACGCGCAGGGATCGTCCGTGGCGCTCTCCATTGAATCCGCCTCCGGTCGATTCGCCATGGGTTTTGCCCTGCGAAGCGCGTCGCCCGCTATCTTCGTCGACCCGGATGGCTCCCCTCTCGTGCTGGATTCAGAATCCGGAGTGCTGCTGGACAGCTCGAAGCCGGCGCGACCAAAGTCTCGCATCCAAATACTGGCTACCGGATTGGGCCGCGTGAGACCCGACTACCCGGCTGGAGTCGCTGCTCCTTTGAACGAGCCGCCTCAGGTAGTGGCGCGGGTGCGCGTTTACATGGACGGGATTCCTCTGGAAGTTACGCAGGCGATTTTGGCGCCCGGCTACATCGGCTATTATCTGATCGAAGCGGAGTTACCCGCGATCGTTAATCAAGGGGCCGCCGAGCTGTACGTCGAGGTCGAAGGACAAGCCAGCAACCATGTCCGGCTGTACTTGGCTCAGTAATATTATCGGGAAAGAACAAGTTTATTGATGCTACCGCTCCTTTGGCAGCGGCTGCTCCGCGCCGTTCGCCTGACCCTCGCACTCAGTTGTGTCGCGGCTCAATATGACGATTCGGGCTTTCTAAAAACCTGGATGTTTGGCCTGTTGGTCGCATACGCGCTGTATGCCATCGTAACTTCCTTCTGGCGTACTCTCGAAGATTCAGGTCACTCTGGATTGGCGTTAGTAATAGACAGCGCGTATCTTTTGCTCGCGCTTTCGAACAACGCTCGCTACTTCGATACCTTAAGCCTGCTGTTTTATGCTTTCGTTCTCGCAGTAGCCATCATCCAGCATGAGTGGTGGCGGCCGGTTGTCATCGCGGCATTGTGCATTGTGGATCTTAATTTCACGCAACCTGTGCAGTATCCGGTGCTATTCCCGGCGGTGGCCTGCGGAAGCATTCTAACTTTGGCCGTGGCAATGGAACGCCAAGTTCTTAAGGACCGTCTGGCGAAGACTTCGAGACAAAGCGTCTTGAATCGATACGATGCCGAAAAAGCCCGTGAATCCGAGCGTCAAAGGATTGCGGCCGATTTCCACGATGGTCCTCTCCAAAGCTTCGTGGGGTTTCAAATGCGGCTCGAAATCATTCGGAAGCTGATGGGCCGCGACGGGGACGCTGCCGAAGAGGAATTGCTGCAACTGCAGGAGCTCTGCAAAACCCAGGTTTCGGAATTGAGGACCTTCGTGCGAAGCATGCGTCCGGTAGATATGGAAGGCAGTTTGAATGTCTCGTTCCGGCGCGTGATCGAACAATTTCAGCGGGATAGCGGCATACTCGCGTCATTTGTAAGCGCCGAATTTGTTGATCCTGCGGATCCTGAGATTTCGGTTGAACTGCTCCAGATCGTGCGCGAGGCACTCTACAACGTGCAAAAGCACTCGGGCGCCACCAGGGTCGCCATGGGGATTCACAAGAATGACCGGCACATCGAGATCACGATCGAGGACAATGGCAAGGGATTCCCATTCAGTGGAAAGTACTCGCTGGAAGAACTGGAACTGCTTCGGCTTGGCCCGGGTAGCATCAAGCGCCGCGTCCGGACTTTGGGCGGTGCACTGGTGCTTGATTCCAAGCCGGGTCAAGGCGCCGGGCTGACTATCCGCCTTGCCATATGAAACGCTGGCTGGCGGTCCTTGCGCCGCTTCTACAGTGTGGATGCGGAGAGTATCGCGACTTTGCGCTTCCATCCCAGCCAGGGGGCGGCGCTTTGATCGGCGTGAGATGGGATGCACGAAGCTCCCCCGTTCTCTCCACGGGCAAGCCAGGCGATTGGGACTCCGTGGATGTGCTTAATCCATCCGTGATCAAGACTGCGGAAGGGTATGTCAATCTGTACTCGGGCTTTGACGGCAAGCTGTGGCGAACTGGAGTGGCCACGTCGCCTGATGGCATTGCGTGGACAAAGCGTGGGCCGATTCTTTCTCCCGGGGAGTACATTGCGGCAAATGGGTCCGTTGTGAAATTTCGGGGGACGTTGCTGTATTACTACCAGTCAGGGCGAACACCTCGGATTGAGCTGGCGCGCGAGGTTTCGCTGACAAGCTGGACGGTGAGCCGGGCACCTGCGTTGAGTCCAGGTCCCTATGGCAGTTGGGACGAACGGGGCGTGGCGGATCCCTATGTAATCGAAACCGAAGGCCGACTCTATCTTTATTACATTGGACTGGATCGGGCGCGGCGTCAGCGGCTTGGGGTGGCCACGTCCTCCGATGGAATTCGATGGTCCAAGCTGGTCTCGAACCCGATTCTAGAGTTGGGTGAATATGGGGATTTCGACGAAGGTGGCGTAGGGGAGCCAGCCGTGTGGGCTACGCGAGGTTTTTACTGGTTGCTGTACACGGGCCGATCGCGGAGCGAGCAACGCCGGCTAGGGCTCGCCCGGTCTAGGGACGGGGTGCATTGGGAGAAGCTGCCAAATGTCATCAAGGGCGATCAGCCATGGAATTCCCAGGTGCTGTGCGACCCATCTGTGTTGGTGGAAGGCGATCAAGTGCGGGTCTGGTTCGGGGGAGGCGATTTGCCCAAGCCCGATGAAAACATCCACGGACAGATCGGGTATGCAGTCTTAACTCTAGATACGAGATAAGCTGAGGGCGTGGAGTTCGTTCAAAGGTCTGGAACCACCAGCCAGCCAGCAAGCATCGGGATTCTGGCCGGAAGCTTCAATCCGCCCACGATCGCGCACCGGGAACTCCTGTACGCCGCCGGAGCCCATGTGGACGAGGTCGTTTGCATTCTGCCTCGCGTCTTCCCCCACAAAGAATATTTTGGAGCAAGCCTGGACCAACGCATCGAGATGATCCGGCTCGCGTTTGCCGAAGTGCCTTGCTCGATTGCGACGTCCAGCCAAGGCCTTTTCATCGATATAGCGCGCCAATGCCGCGTCCATTACGGACCATCGGCAAAGTTGTACTTCTTGTGCGGCGCGGATGCCGCCGAACGCATCATCGCCTGGGACTATGGCGAGCCCGACTTCGCATCCGACATGTTGAAGGAGTTCGAGTTGCTCGTCGCGCCCCGACAAGCCGAATATGTGCCGCCGGAGAGATTTCGCGAACGGGTGCATCCGCTAAGCCTCTCCCGCAAGTATCGGCAAATATCTTCGACTGACGTCCGGGATCGAATTCGCCTCGGCCAGTCCTGCGATGGACTGATTCCAGATGCAATTCTCGATCAAGTCCGGTCAATTTACAAATAAATTATTCGGCGCTGGTGCTTTCCAGAAACGTCCGCAGACGATGACTGCGACTGGGATGGCGCAATTTCCGCAGAGCTTTGGCCTCAATCTGGCGAATCCGCTCTCGAGTGACGGCAAAGTGTTGGCCGACTTCCTCGAGCGTGTGCTCGCTCCCATCCTGCAGCCCGAACCGCATTTTGATAATCTTTTCTTCGCGCGGGCTCAAGGTTTTCAGAACTTCCGCCGTCTGTTCTCTCAGATTCAGATTGATCACGGCTTCCGAGGGCGACACCACCCGACGGTCAACCAGGAAGTCGCCCAGGTGCGACTCGTCTTCCTCGCCCACCGGTGTTTCCAGCGAAATCGGCTCTTGAGCGATGCGCAACACCTTGCGAATTTTGCTGACTGGCAAATCCAGCTTCACCGAAAGCTCTTCGGTGGTCGGTTCGCGGCCCAAATCCTGTTGCAACTGACGCTGCGTGCGCACCAGCTTGTTGATCGTCTCGATCATGTGCACCGGAATACGGATGGTGCGGGCCTGATCCGCGATTGCGCGCGTGATCGCCTGCCTTACCCACCAGGTGGCATAAGTCGAAAACTTGTATCCCCGCCGGTAATCGAATTTGTCCACAGCTTTCATCAAGCCGATGTTTCCTTCCTGGATCAGATCCAGGAATTGGAGTCCGCGATTGGTATAGCGCTTAGCGATGGAGACCACGAGCCGCAGATTCGCCTCGATCAACTGCTTCTTAGCAACGTCGGCATCCTGCTCGCCCCTCTCGACGATGTGCAGAGTCCGCCGCAATTCGCTCGACGAAGCGCCGCACTCCTCTTCGATCTGCTGGATCCGCACGCTGCACTGGCGCAGATCTTTCCGCAAATCGCGCGAGGCCGAGGCATGTCCATTTGGAGGCTCTTCGATTTTCCGCTGCAGACGGGCAATCTCGCGCTCAAGCGGTTTCAGCTCATCTACCGCGCAGCGCAGCTTGCCGGCCAAGCTCCGGCGAATCGTAATGCCAAACTGAATCCCGCGAATCAACCGGGAAACCTGAACCATCGCCCTGGCCAATCCGTAGCGCAAGCCTCGGTGCTGTTTCGGCTTCATGCTCCGAGAGATGGCCTGCATTTTGTTGCGAAACTGTTGCGATCTCGTGTAATGCTTTTCGATCTCGGTTATCTTCGCGAGCAACTGCTCGGTCTGCGCCGCGAAATCCTCGTCCGTGATCACGAATTCCGGAAGCACAACCACGTCCCGCACCAGAACCGAGCTGCTGCGCAATTCCTCGCCTAGCTGAACGATCTCGCGGATGACGATGGGAGAGCGGGAGAGAGCCTTTCGAACGCTCCATTGGCCGCGCTCATTGCGTTTGGCCAATTCGATCTCGCCTTCGCGGGATAGCAACGGCACCGTCCCCATTTCCCGCAGGTACGTGCGAACGGGATCGTTCGTCTTATCGCTGGCTTCAATGGCCAGATCGAGATCGGCCAGATCTTCGCCGTCGTCGCCCTTCTTCTCGAAGTCCAGTTTTGGCTCTTCTAGAATTTCCACTCCGGCGGTGTCGAGGTCGGACAGGAGGTCCTCGAACTCTCGCCCCGAGGGAAACTCCTCGGAGAGCACATCGCTTGCTTCGTCATAATGAACGAAGCCCTTTTCTTTCCCGCCATCCATGAGTTGTTTCATTCGACCGAATTTGTCATCTGTTGCCACTGGAGCCCCAAAAAACCAGCATCTATTACGGTCCCATTCAGTTTACAACATAGAATGAGTGTATTTTCTAATGGTTTTGTTTCACCGAAAGCCGATTTAGTTCTTCCATTAGACGCATGGCCTCGGGAATCTGTCCGCTTCGTTCGGCGGCTCTTATACTATTCCGCAAAGACGACCGTAATAGCTCCCGATCCTGGGCTCCGATAGCCCGAAGGCACTCCACTGCTTGGTCCAGGGCACTAACTTCCTCCCTTATTTCATCGGCGAAAACCATGCCAGCCAATAGGTCCCGATCGCGATCGTTCAGCCTTGCTTCCAAATCGGCAAAGCTAAACGGCTCGCTCCGGCTCGACATGGCTTCCAATGCTTCGAAAATGGAACGGATCGTGAGCCTTTCGAAGATCGCCATCGCGCACAGCTTCGGGAGCACGGCGGCGCGGGCTTCCGGACTGACGAGCAGCGCGTTCAGCAGCAGCTTCTCCGCGGCGGGAATCGGAGTTGCCGCCCGGCGAGTAGGTGCCACACTCTTGTCGGTGGCGATCTTGCGAAACTCTTCCAGCACCAATCCCCGATCCACGCCCAGATAGGCGGCTACCTCGCCAGCGATCGTGGCGCGCTCAAGCCTGTCCGAGACCCGCTGGATCGCGGGCAGCAAGAATTTTAGACCCGCAATGCGCCCTTCCGACGAGCGCATATCGAACTTGCGGCGAGCCCGTTCCGCCAACCAGTGGAAGTAGCCCGAGGCTTGCTTCAATTTGTCCCGGTATGCGTCGGCACCATTGCGTTTTACATATTCATCCGGGTCCAGTCCGCCCTCGAGCTCCAGAACGCGCACGCGCATGCCTTCCTCGATCAGGATTTGAATTGACCGTTCGGTGGCGTTGGCCCCTGCTGCGTCCGGATCGAAATTCACCACAATGGCGTCCGCATGCTTCTTCAGTACTCTGACCTGCGTATTTGTTAGCGAAGTGCCGCAGCTCGCCACCACTTCGCGCACGCCCGCCGCGTGGACGCCAATCACGTCCATGTAGCCTTCCACCAGCACGGTGTGCTCCACGGTGCGAACGGCGGCTTTGGCGCGGTGCAGATTGTAGAGGACGAAACTCTTGTGATACAGCGGCGTCTCTGGCGAGTTCATATACTTGGGTTCGTCTCCCGTCTTGAGAGCGCGCCCTCCAAAGCCGATGACCTTGCCGGCTTCGTTATGAATCGGAAACATGAGCCGGCCCCGGAAGCGGTCGTAAAAGCCGCTGCCCTCTGCGCGCTTCATAATCAGGCCGCTTTGTTCCAGCTGGTCATGCTGGAAGCGGCCCTCCTGCAGCCGACGGGTTAGCTGATCCCACGAATCGAGCGAGAACCCTAGCCCGAACTCCTCGGCGTGCTCGGGCGTGACTCCGCGTTTTGCAAGATAAGCGCGGGCATCGGACCCCGCCTGCGAAGCAAGGTTGTTGCGGAAGAGCTGAGCCGCGAGCTCCTGCATCTCATGCAGCGCGCCGCGCAGTTTCGTTTCGGGATCGCTGAATTCAGCGCGTTTCGGCATGGGGATGCCGCTGCGCTCGGCCAGGATCTGGAGCGCCTCGAAGAAGGTGACGTGCTGCATCTCCTGAACGAACTGGAACACGTCGCCCTTGGCATCGCAGCCGAAGCACTTGTAGAACTGAAGGGTGGCGTGGACGGAGAAGGAGGCACTTTTCTCTTGATGAAAGGGGCAGATTCCTACGTAGCGCCCGGACGCGCCGAGTTTTTTGAGGCGGACATGTTCGCCGATGACGTGTACGATATCGACTGCGGACTTGACCTGATCCTTGATGTCCATGAACTTCTAAAATACCGCTCCCTGACGGTCACGGCTCAGTTCGGCAACCAACGGTCGGTTCGGTAACGTGCGGTTACCGAACTGAGCCGTGACCGTCAGGGAGCGGTGTTACCAGCAAGCGGTCTTAGAACACGAAACGGAGCGACGCCTGCGCACGCCGAGCCGTGGTGCCGTCTGGCGCGAATTGCGTCTGAACAACCGTGCCGTAGGCTGCGTTAGGCACTAATGCGATGATCCCGTTGAGCGGTCCGCTGGTCTGCTTAATGGCCGTATACTGCTGGTTGATCCGTGGCCCGGAGCCGCTGATGATGGGGTGATTAAACACGTTGAAAGCCTCGAACTGAAGATACACTTTCAGGCGCTCCCCAACCGGCAACATCTTGGCCAAGCGGGCATCGGTCCGGTACAAAGGACCGATGTTCAGAGCCGAAATGGATTCGAAAGGCACACGGTTCGATCCACCCAAGCCATTCAGCGACGAACTGCTGATCGTATTGGCCACCCGGTCCTGAACGCGGATATTCGGGGTCAGCGGCTGGGACGAGGCAGCTACCTCCACCACCGACAGCTGCCAGTTGTTGATCAAATAGCGAGACACTGCGTCGGTGTTATGGGTGAAAGTAGGCGCCAGGATTGCGTTCACTACCAGCCGGTGGCGCTGATCAATCGAGCTCGACCCTTTCTCGCCCTTGTAATCGCCATTGAAAACGGACGTGGCAAAAGCCGAACCAAACAACGTGTTTCCACCTCCGCCCTGGTTATCGTCGATCGCGTGCCCGTAGGTGTAGGCGAGCGAGCCCTGCAGCCAATTCGAGTAGCGGCGAGTCAGATTCACGAGCAACGCGTTGTAGTAGGTGTTGCCGGCTGAATCCGCTTCATAGACGCCTGCGTTGTAAGCGGAGTTCGCGCGCGGGAGCGTATAAATCGGCGTGGTGTAGCTGCCGGTCTGGTTGCCGGTTGCGTCCAGAATCGGGAAGGTGTAGTTGGAGCTGGGATTCGAAACATTCAGATCGCGTG
>JANXQZ010000255.1 GCA_025353235.1 Bryobacterales bacterium | reverse complement strand
CTTCCCGGCCTTCCGTTTCGTAGTATTCTTTCAGGCGAGCTCGCAACTTCACTGCTTCCGTGCGAACTACGGCATCGATTCTGGGATCGTAAGTCGATTTGCGTCCGAACACTTCAATGCCGAGCATTGTTTCTTTCAGCTTGTCGGTTTGACCTTCGAGCGTCGTGTCCACCGCGTAGCGCAGGAAGCGAGTAAGGCGGTCGGCGTTGACGAACCCGGGGCTTGCGAGAATCTTGTCGAGCGCCGCGCGAATTTGGTCGACCGGAATCTCGGGGCCGGCTACAGCTTGGCCTCTGACGTTCTGTTCGCCTGATTCGGTTGCCGATCTCATGCAGCCTCTGTCAGCTACGCAGGCTTGCTGACGATTGTTCCACTATTATCGCACCAGCTCCAGGGAACGGCGGAACAGGGGCTCGAACTCTTCGGACACTCCCTCCGCCTTGGCTTTCCTCACCGCCGTCTCAGCAGCGGGACGTTGGCAACCAAGGTTCACGAGGGCCGATAAAACGTCCTGCTCCACTAAGCCCATGGGGGCCGCTTGCTGTTTAGAAGCGGAGGCCACCGGCGCGCCGGAAGGCAGCATGTCCAGCTTGTCTTTCAGTTCCAGCACCATGCGCTCGGCCGTCTTTTTGCCGATGCCCGGAACGCGCACAAGTTGATCCACGCTGCCGCTGCGAATTGCCGATACGAGGATGCCAGTTGGCAAGCCCGAGAGCACCGTTATCGCCAGCTTCGGCCCGATTCCGCTGACGGAGAGCAGCTTCTCAAACAGGATCTTCTCTTCTATCGTCAGGAACCCAAACAAAGCCAGCGCGTCTTCCCGGACATGCGTATAGATCCTGAGCCGCACTTCGGAACCTGTTTCGGGTAGGGCAGAAAACGTGGACACTGGAATGTGAACATCGTACCCGACGCCTCCAATGTCCAGGATGGCTTGGTTCGGATGCTTCTCGGCCAAGGTGCCGCGCAGCAGGGCGATCATTAAGGAGTCGGGAACTGCTGCTTCGCCACTCCGCTGAAGATTACCCCGGTGTCAGTCTCGATCAAATTGGCTTCTTTACCGTTGTTAACTACAACAATGTCGAAGTTGGAATGGCCATTGCTCGGGAATGTGACCGTGGCGCTACCGGTGCAATCGGCGTTGAGCGTGTACGTTCCCGTGTAGGTCCGGCGAACGATGGAGCCATCGTTGCTGAGCGTATCGCCTCCAGTCAGGTTGCCTGCCCCATCCGTGACAAGACGCCCGGACGCTGTTAAGTCCACCTGATAACCTTGCGAGTCATAAGTGAATCCGTTCAGATAATAACCGAAGCTCCCGTTCAGGCTGCTCACCGAACAGCCCGACTGGGCGTGCACTTTGCGAATAGGCTGCAGTTCGAAAATCAGAACAGCCGCGAGAGCAACGAAGGCGATAACGAGGGAAGCTTTGCGCATGGGTTCATTGTCGTACATTGAGTAAGAATGGCGCGGCGCAGATTCTTTGTAGACGAAGTCCGGGAGGAGCGCGCGAGCCTTAGGGGCGGGGATGCTCACCACCTCACGCGTGTTCTTAGGGTTGAGACCGGTCAGCTATATGAGCTTTCCGACAATCGCAATGCGTACTTGGCGGAAGTTGAGTCGGTCGCCAAGGAGCTGGTAATTTTGAGGGTGGTCGAGCGGCTAGCATCCCCGGAACCGCTGCTGCACATCACATTGCTGGCAAGCCTGATTCGCTTTGAGCGCTTTGAGATGCTGCTTGAAAAAGCCACCGAACTCGGGGTGGAACGAGTGATCCCGATCCTAGCGGACCGCAGTGAAAAGGGACTGGACCGCGCGGCGGAGAAGCGCATCGCCCGTTGGCAGCGCATCGTGCGCGAAGCGAGCGAGCAAGCGCGCCGGACCCGTCTGCCGGAAATTTGCGAGCCGCTTCGGTTGCAGCAAGCTGCAATCCCCGATGCCGCACTACGGCTCGTCTTGGATGAAGATCCTGCCGCGAAACCTATTCTCTTAGCGCTTCCCCAACCGAGGCGCCCGAGTGATGAAGTGGCGCTTTTACTGGGACCGGAAGGCGGCTGGACGGATCGAGAACGCGCGGCTGTGTCCGAGAAATGGCGGCCTGTATCATTGGGCCGTTCCATTCTGCGAGCTGAAACCGCTGCAATTGCCGCCCTTGCGATCCTGAACGCGGCCTGGCAGGCTGAAGCATGATTTTCGCGCTCATGCTCTTGGCTGGGATGCCAGATTGGGTGCCCGTGCATTGGGGCTCGTCCGAACCCAAGTCGCTCGACCTGCTGGCAGGCACGGTGGTCAACTGCGTCCTGGTGGATAGCGGCAAGCTGAACCCGGAGTTTCTGAAGCGCGCTAAACAACGAGAGATCGCCGTCGTTGCCGTAGTTCGCTCACCAGGAAGCCTAGCCATTCTTCTGCATGTCGACGCCGTCGCGCTGGAAGGCGATTTCGAATTGAAAGACGTTGGCGTCCCGATCATCAGATTGCCAAGCCGCCAAAAGATTCGGCTCGATACACGCGACTTGATCGCCGGCACATCGCAAGGACTCTGGCCCGGCATCGTGATCGAACATGGCGGGAAAGTGATGGCTGGACCCACCAGCAGTCCATGGGTAAACACCAATATCGGCTTCTTACGCTTCCTCGGGGCGTCGATGAGTAGCACGCTCTGGATCGGCGTATCGCCGCCCGCTGACACGGTGCTTCCCGTGGAGCGTTACGGGATAGCGATCGCGGACGCAGCGGCCGGAGGTGCTCGCTGGATCATCACGCTCGATGACGAGTTGCAGATCCGCCTGCTGAACTTCGATCCGCGCGCTATAGCGGACTGGAAACAAATCTGCGCATATGCAAAATACTTCGAGGCTCATCGCGAGTGGCGCGAGTTCAAGCCCTTCAGCCGCCTGGCGCTGACGCAAGATACTGAGAGCGGTGGACTGCTCTCGGCCGGTCTGTTGGATCTAATGTACGCCCAACACATTGCGGCACGGGCTCTTCCGGCCAGTCATGTCAGCGGGGGAAGCCTGAACGGGTTGCGCACAGTGATCAATGTTGCGCCTTCGGATCGGCTGTCTGCGGAAGAGCGGAAAGCATTAGCGGAGTTCGTGCGTTCGGGAGGCAGCTTGGTGGAAGGACCAGCGACGTGGCGTTTCGGACCTGACAAACCCGGAAGCATTGTGCCTAGCAAGAAGCAACTGGACCGTATTCAAGAAATCTGGGAGATGCTCTACAACGCGACTGCCCGCAAGAACTTTGGCGCGCGGACATTCAACACGGCGGGCATTCTATTCAACGTCCTGGAATCACCCGACGGCAAACGCCTGCTGATTCACTTGGTCAACTATACGCAATATAAGGCGGACTCGATCACCGTGCAGGCTCTCGGCACATGGAAGCGGGCCCGTCTCTACCAGCCTGGAGTCGAAGCGCGGGACGTCTCGGTGTATCCGGTAAAGGACGGCACTGGAATAGATCTGGATAACCTCGATGTTCTGGCAACGCTGGTCCTCGAATAAGTGACCCAAAACAAGGGAATGGTCCCTGCCCACAGATCTTAAATGAACCGAAGTCCTTGAACCAATCCCCTTCCGGCACCTCCGGCCGCGAGTCGATCCAGAGCCGAAGTTGATCGAGGTCGGCTATGCCGATCGCCCGATTGTGCATACGCTCAATCAGGTGTTCGCGGACGCCCTGCGGGAGATTGCCCCACGTCTCCACCTTCGGCATTAGCTAGCTGCCAAAGACCATCTTTCCCATTTGATCACCCAGATTCTTGACCTCCTCCGGATCAGTGGCACTACGGAAGCGCTCGGCAAGATCGAAAAACTGCTGCTGCTTCCTCTTTTCCCCTTCGATCCCGTTCTCAATAAGTTCCACCAACATCCTGTTGGTGCTGAGGCGACGGGTCCGAGCCATAGTGCGAACTTGCGTGGCGACCTTAGTTGGCATGCTGACGCTTTGTCTCGTGACCTTGTCTGATGTCCGCATAGCACCATTATGCACCAGTTTGGTGCGAGCGCTAGCATAGTTGCCAAAACTCAAGCATAAATCCCCGGTGCCTCATGCCCGATGCTCTGAACATACTCTATGTATGACCCCGGATACACCCGAGGATTCCGATCCGTCCCGCTCTCTCCCCCCAATTCCAGCACCCGCGAACCAAGCCCGCGCAAAAACATACGGTCATGCGACACAAAAATCATTGTCCCTTCAAAATCCTTGAGCGCCTCCACCAGCATCTCCTTAGTAGCCAAATCCAAGTGGTTGGTCGGCTCATCCAGTACCAAGAAATTCGGCGGATTGTACAGCATCCGCGCCATAGCGAGTCGCGATTTCTCGCCGCCCGACAGAGCTTGAATCCGCTTATCCACATCGTCTCCCGAGAACTGGAAAGCTCCAGCCAGCGAACGCAGCGAGCCCATTCCGTCCTGCGGGAAGTCGTATTGCAACTGCTCCAGAACCGTCAGATTCGGATCCAGCACGTCCAGCGACTGCTGCGCGAAGTACCCCATGTTGAGGCTAGCCCCCAGCCGCACGTCTCCAGAATCCGGCGCACTCGCCCCCGCGATCATTTTCAACAACGTCGACGTGCCCGCGCCGGTCCTGCCCATCACCGCCCAACACTCTCCTCTACGAACGGTGAGATTAAATCCGTCATAGATCACGCGCGGGCCGTAGCTCTTATGCAGATCCTCGATCACCGCCACCAGATCACCTGAGCGCGGCGGCACGCGAAAATCGAACTTCACCACATGCCGCTTCTTGGGAAGCTCGATCTTCTCGATTTTGTCGAGCGCCTTGATGCGGCTCTGCACTTGAGCGGCCTTGGCAGCGTGTGTTTTGAAACGGTCGATAAAGCGCTGCTCCTTGGCCAGCATGGACTGCTGGCGCGCAAAAGCGGCCTGCTGGTTCGTCTCGCGAATGGCTCGCTCTCGCTCGTAGAAATCGTAGTTGCCCGAATAAGAAATGATCTCCCCAGCGTCGATCTCCGCGATCTTAGATACCAGGCGATTCATAAACTCGCGATCATGCGAAGTCATCAGCAGGGCGCCTTGGAATGACTTGAGAAAATCCTCCAGCCAGATGATCGATTCAATATCCAGATGGTTCGTCGGCTCATCCATAAGCAGCACGTCAGGCCGACCCAGCAGCACCCGGGCCAAAGCAACGCGCATCTTCCAGCCCCCCGAAAGAGCCCCGGAATCGCCGTCAATCTGATCATCTTGGAACCCAAGCCCATGCAGCACTTCGCGCGCCTGCGCTTCTAGCGTGTATCCGCCGAGATGCTCGTACTCCTCCTGCACTTCGCCGAATCGCTCCAGAGTGCGGTCCATTTCGCCAGCCCGGTCGGGATCCTCCATGGCACGTTGAAGGTCTTCCAATTCGTGGTGCAAATCGCCCACCCGCCCGCTCCCAGCGATGGCCTCGTCGATCACAGAGCGACCCTTCATCTCCTCCACGTCTTGGCGGAAGTAGCCGATGGTCATCTTTTTAGGGACGGAAACGTCGCCTTCGTCGGGCGACTCTTCGCCGACCACCATGCGAAAAAGCGTGGTCTTCCCGGAACCGTTGGGGCCTACCAAACCCACCTTCTCGCCGGGGTTTAACTGAAAGGAAGCATCCACG
>JANXQZ010000240.1 GCA_025353235.1 Bryobacterales bacterium | reverse complement strand
GGCAGCCCCGGCGTCGCCCGACGCGGAGAACCACGTGATCCCTTGAGAATTCGCCTGCTTGGCCCAGGATCGAAACGTCAGCGCGTCCGAGTTCGGGGTTTCGGGCTCGCAATTCCCGTAACTCGTGCTGATGACGGGTGCCAGATTCTGGTCAATTGCATATTGCACCGCTTGCATCACGTCATTCGCGTAAACATAGATTACGGAGGCCCTGGGAGCAACCGCGCCAGACCACTCCAAATCGAGATTAGCCTCGTCAACGTCCCCGGACTGGATCCCTGGATCGTCCGAGTTCGCCGCCAGAATCATTTGCGGATCGTTCGCCGGCAGTGCGAATCTGGTGCGGAACTGTTGCAAGTTGGTTAGGGTGACCTGAGTCTGCCCCGCGATTACGAGCTTCTGGCCGGATCCATCGATTCCCGCCTTGTAAAGAGGCGCGATGTTGTAAATTACGGCCAGGTCGCCCGGCGATAAGTAGTTGCTGCCTCCGCTGGACGTGTAGTCGGGCTCGTACGCGTGCTGGGCCTGAAAACGTCGCGAGGCAGGTTTCATGCGGAAATCGTGCAGGCCGCGAATACTTTTCACAATCGGGCGCAGGGCTACGGGCAAAGACAGTTCGGTGGCGTTTGCAAAGTGTGTCTCCCCATCCACAACGTATTGATGGATCTCCGTTCCGAAGGCACTCTCCACTTGTGCTGCTGCCCCGCTTACTACAATCCAATTTCGAGCGCGTGCGGCGCTCTGCACGTTCAATCCTTGCGATTGCAACCAGGCTGTGACCGTGGCGAGATCGCCATCGCTAATCCCGAAGCGCCGGCCGTACTCTTCCGGCGTTAGCCATTGGTGATAGTTGGCAGACGAAGGGTTCCGCTGATCGGCGAGGAGCCCGTCCAACTCGGATTGTTGAGATTCGGACGGCGAGAAGGTGAGCGCGACCGAAGGAATTTGAAGAGCTGGAGAGACGCGACCCCAGTCGTTCTCCGGCCGGGCTTTCGGGTGGACATGGCCTACGGTCGTGAAGCGCCCCGTACCAGGGACTGGACTAGCAATTCGTCCGGGCTGAGCGAGAACAGTCAAGCTGCCCACAGGAATGAGTCCGATGAGAAACGCGAATCTGAAGAGAGTAATCTGCGGACCGGGCCGATGAAACATGCGTGCTCCAGGTTTAAGAGATATGTGTGTGACGCCCATCCGCATCAGCTAGTTCCTCTTCTCGACCGGTTTCACAATTCTTATAATGGCGCGCTCACCCAGATGTTTCTAAAGGAAATGCCTCAGACTGCCGAATAGAGCAGTAACGATGCGACTCTCCATCCTTCTAATAATCTCGCTCGGGTGCGCAGCGTTTGCGTGCGCTCAGGACAGAATTCGCGTAAGCGACGCCGAAGCCAAAAAAGCTGTTACTACCCGGGTGGAACCCGCGTATCCCCCCATGGCCAAACAGATGAAAATTGTCGGACATGTCATCGTTGATGCGGAAGTGGGTGCTGAAGGAACGGTTGGTAGCTGGGATTACAAAACCGGTTTAATGTACTCACGCGCAACCGCTACA
>JANXQZ010000231.1 GCA_025353235.1 Bryobacterales bacterium | reverse complement strand
GGATGGGCAAGGTGAAGGGGAACCCCTTCGATTTCAACGATCATCCCTTTATCTTAGCCAACGCCCGAGCTTCTCTGATTCAGAATGCTATCTCGATGCTGAGTAATTCCACAAAAGTAGTACAGCCGTCAAGCGCTCCGCTGAGCGGACCATTTCGCTTGGCCGTACTCACCCATCGCTACGGTCCCCCGCATTGAATCACCCTCTGCAACTCCCGTAAACTCATACCCAATCGCAGTTCCCTGGATCCTGTGCGTGCTGTGGAACTGCACCTGATTCGCCTGCACCTTGCCGCGCAATTCACCCGTTAGCTTCTCGCTGTCATGCGTGCCTGTCAGCTTATCTCCAGACTGCTCAATCGCAAGCTTATGCCGACCGCTGCCCAGCAGATACTCCACCTTCACATCCCACTTACCCGTAACGCTGACCGGTTCGCCCGAGGGTGGAGCAGGCCTCTCCATCTTCGGCGGTTTCGAAAGCACTGCGTAGATCGCTCCAGCGGCAATCTTATGGTCCTCGGGCATCATCATGTACGGCATGATCGTGATCGAGTCTCCCCTCGATCCGCCGACCACAATTCGCGGACTCCCCTCCAGCAGAACCTTCTCCACCTCGCGACCCGTGATCCCAACTTTCGCCGCATCCCACTTGATATGCATCTGAGGCGCATGGTTCGACAGATCTTCCGGCTGCGTTATCTCCGTAGTAACTCCGGGCACCTTCGTCACGCGATCCGAAATGTAGCCGAGCCAGTTTTCCCAGGTCTTCCACTCCGCCGCATGATCGCGCTTTGTCCACATTTCCACGGCGGCGAGCATGCCCATGATCTCTTCCTTGCCCACCTTGAGAGACCGTCCAAACGCATGATGCGGCGCGCTGTTCAGCCACGCGGCTTGCAACAGATCCTTGCGTCCCAGCAGTAAGCCTGCTGTCTGCGGACCGCGAATGCACTTACCGCCGCTGTATGCCACCATGGTCGCGCCATGTTGCAGATGAAGGTTGGGGATGGTGAGTTCTTCCGCCGCGGCGTCTACCAGCAAGGGCACATCATGCCGCTTGGCGACCTTCGCAACGCTCTCGATACTTAGCGGACCCTTCTCGGCCTGCGGACAAGACAGGATCAGAACCATTGCAGTCCTATCGTTAAACGCGTGCTCTAACTCCTCGGCGGAATTGACCTCTACAATGTCCACGCCCAGCATGCGCACTGCGTGATCGTAAACATTGCGCGCGTACTTCGGCATGATCACCTGGTTCTTCAAGCCGTCAAGCTTGGGCAACTGCTGCATCTTTTCCGGATCGGCACCCGCGATGCATGCCGACGTTGCGTGAGTCAATGCAGCGGCGCAACCGGCCGTGACGATGCCCCATTCGGCCTTCGTCAGTTCGGCCAAACGCGCGCTCACGGCGCTCATCAGTTCATCCATATGCACGTAGTGCTTGGACGCTTCCAGCATCGCCTGCTTCACTTCGGGCAGCGACTGCGATCCGCTAATAATCGTAAACGTGCCCCGGCAGTTCACCAGCGGACGCACGCCGATGGACTCATAAAGATTGGAGCCAAGCTTCAGTTCATGCGTGGGCTCGGCCACGGCGTTCGGCAGAAATCCAGCCGCGGCCAGCAGACCTCCGCGTTGGAACAGTCCGCGACGGCTGATGCCGCGCAAGCGATCGAGAGGATTCGTCATGAGTTAACTCCTGCAGTATTGCGACTGCTTTGGTGCCTTATAGTTTACCTGTAAATGGGGTGTTTCCAGCCGCTGGCCGTTGTGCAGCTTTGACGTCAGGCAGCTTTCGAGCATGCCGCTTACGATGAGAGTGCGTTCCACTGGATAAGGGGCCGAGCCCGTGGCGAACATCTGCTCGATCTTACTGACCAGGCATGCCGAGTACGTCACGTTCGGCACCGGGGAGAGAAAGAACTGCGTGGCCTGCGGGCCAGCCATGCCCTTCACGCGTGCCGCGAAGTTGAAATCCTGCAGGGCTCCGTCGAGCATGAGCAGCGTCGCCTTCTGCCCATCGCGATACTCAATAAAGTAAGCGGCCGGAGTTTTCACGATCTTCGGCAATTCACCTGTTCCCACTAAATCTTGCGGTCGCCCGTCCTTCACTGAAAGGCCAAGGGTGGTGTCGCTGCGAGATAGGGCCGAGGTCAGTAGTTCACGCGAATATCGCCCATCCTTGCCAGCCTGCCAGACTGCATCGCCCGTTAGCATCTGTACGGCTTTGACGCCCGTCTCTCCGCCCCGCCGCCGCTCCAGCATGCACTGCATGGCTTCGAGCGCGTGATAATCCATCGGATCGGACCCGCCATTGCCAACCATCAGCGCCTCTTCGATCTCACACCCGAGCGGCAGTTCCAACTCCGGCAGTCTCCATGTAACTGGCAGCGATGATCCGGCCAGCATCGGAAAACGCAGGCGTTTTGACGCGTCCACCATCGCCTTCGCCTTCTCAAAACTGTACGAGAGATGCTTGTCGTTGTAGACCGGCACGGTCCGCCCATCCTCCTCGAACACCTTGACGCACTGCTGGAAAAACTCAGCGCGCGGATATAGAATCTGCCCTTTGTCGTTGCGTGGATAGTTGCCGTGCTCACCGACAATTAGGACCGCATCGACGGCGAGTTTACTTCCTCCGCAGCGCAGCGCTTCAGCAATGGTGGGATAAACCCCGAATCCAAACTCTTTCGCACGGTCGCTGCTTAAGTCGCCTTCGGGTTTCTGATCGACATACAACGACACCACCTTCATGTCGGGCTTATGCCAGCCGCCGTCGATCGGGTAGCCAACCAGGAACCGGTCGCCGATATGCTGCCCGTGCGAGAGGTAGCGATAGATTGTAGTTACGATGGCGATCCGCTTGGGTCCACTCTGCTGCGCGAAGGCGGCAGTTCCGAGTGCCGCGGATCCAATGAAACTGCGACGAGTTAGGTTCTCCAAAATGTCGACTCCTTCGCCGGCTGATACGGGATCCTCAGGTGGGGCGTATCCAGGCGCTTCTGCCCTTGGAACAGACTGTCCACCCCAGCGGCAGTTAGTCCGGTGGTCAGCAGCGTACGCTCAACCGGGTACTGCGCCTTGCCGGTGAGAAACATCTTCTCCATGTTGTTATTCAGCGGGCTGAAGAAGCTTGCCAACGTGGTGCGTCCGTCTGGCATAGGCAAATACATCTGCGTGGAAAACGGCACAACGTGCCCATCAATGAAAGCCGCGAAGTTGAAATCTTTCACGAGGCCGTTCATCAGCAGCATGGTGGACTTCACGCCGTCCGCGTGCTCATAGCGATACGCAACGGGATCCTTCACCAGTCGCCGCATATCGTCCATGGATGGGAAAACATCGTTGAAGCCTTCCCGCGCGGGCGTTAGGGTATGGCTCCGGCAAAGCGCCGCCTCCACCAGTTTCTTCGGCCATACTCCTTCCTTGTACGCGTCCCAGAACTTGTCGCCCCGATAGGCTTGCATCCACTTCACGCCGCTTTCAAAACCGCGCCGACGCTCCACCATGCACTGAATCGTTTCCAGGCCGTGAAAATCGTAGCTGTCCACGCCGCCGTAGCAGACGCAGAGCGCCTCGCTCATTTTGGTTCCGAGCGGCATTTCCACGGAGGGGATGCGCCACGTCACGGCCAGGCTCGACCCCGCTTGGAACGGAAATCCCATCTTGCGCGAGGTATCGTACATTTCCTTCGCCCAAGCCCAGTTCCAAGACAGATGCTTGTCATTGAAGAGCGGAACCGAGCGGCCGCTCGATTTATACACGTCCACGATCTGCTGGAAAAACTGGTAGCGCGGATACTGCACCTGGCCTTTTTCGGTCTTTGGATAGTTGCCGTGCTCACCCACCAGCACTACTCCATCCACGGCAAGTTTGCTGCCACCCAAGGTCAGGGTCTCGGCGATGGTCGGGTAAATCTTCATCTGGGGAAAGCGCTCAGCCCGATCCCGGCTGAGGTCGTCCGCACCCACTTGATCGACATATAGAGAGACCAGATCCATCGCGGGGTGATGGTGCGTGCCGTTCCAGCCATAGCCTTCGAGAAAGCGGTCGACTATGTGTTGAGCGTGCGAGTGCTTGCGGTAGACCGTAATCACCGCTGCAATTTTTGGCCTGCTTTGTGCTGCCATTTATAATCCGAGTGTAATGCAACGTATCTGGATAGTACTAGCGGGCGCGCTGCTGCTCTCGGCACAAGCGGTGTCGGATCGGGCCCGGCGGCTGCATCAGGATGCGTTCGTTTTCGACGGGCACGTGCATGCCGTGGACCGCGAGTTTTATCACGGCGGCGATATCGGGGAGCGCAAAGCGGATGGTCAGTGGGATCTTTCGCGAGCGAAGGAAGGCGGCGTGGACGCACTGTTCTTTTCCGTCTACGTGCCGGAAGAATACTACCCCGGGCGCTTCGAAACGAAACAGGCTTTTCGCGTGGTCGATACGGCGCTCACGCAGATCGCGAAGAACCGCGACAGGATTGAATTGGCGTTGAACGGCGCAGATATCGACCGGATCGCGAAGGCCGGAAAGATGGCCGCCGTGCTCGACATCGAGGGCAGTTACGATCTCGACGGCGATTTGGGCGTGCTGCGGGATCTGTACCGCTTAGGCCTGCGGTCAGCCCAGCTCTCGGCCCACAATTGGACCAGCAACTACGCCGACTCGTGTTGCTCACCTCCAAAGTGGAAAGGGCTAAACGAGCGCGGCCGCGCGGTGGT
>JANXQZ010000230.1 GCA_025353235.1 Bryobacterales bacterium | reverse complement strand
AATTGCCGTTCGTTGGAGGACTGGAGTCGAGCATGGAAATTTAGATTATAACAAGGGATGAAAGGACTCTTGTCCTTCCTGTGCGCCGGAGAGCGGCAGCACGCTCGCGTCCGGAGAAAATTCGACGCATGCTAAAATCGTTTCGTAGCATGGCTAAAGTTCTTTTCGGTAAAGCTTCATTTTGGCTTGGTTTTTGCACCCTGGCGGTAGGATTGGACGCGCAAGTCCAGATCTCGCCGGCGACTCCTAGCGTGGGTGCTCCGCAGGCCTCTGCCCAGGCAGCCCCACCTATTTCTCCGGATACCGTGGTGGCAGAAGTGGACGGAAAGAAGTACACCGCTGGAGACGTTGAAAGGATTTTAGCGCTGTTCCCGGCGCAAATGCAGCCAGCCGCCCGCAAAGATCCGCAGCGGGCGTTTGGGTACATCCTTATGATGCGGAAGCTGGCAGAGGAGGGCGAGAAGGCCAATCTGGACAAGCAATCCCCTCTCAAAGAAACACTCGAGTATGGTCGGATTGCTGCGCTATCGCAAGCCGAGATCAATCAAGTTCGGAATATGGACGTAAAAGTCGAGATGGAAGACGAGCAGAAGTTCTACAACGAACATCCAGAGCGCTTCCAGGAAGCCAAGGTGAAGGTAATCTACGTGGCGTTCAGCATGGTACCTTCCGCCAAGCTGGAGCCCGGTGCAAAGAAGCCTCTAACCGAAACTGAGGCTAAGGCAAAAATCCAGGATCTTCGTAAAAAAATTGAGGGAGGCGCGGATTTCGGCAAACTTGCGAAAGAAAACTCTGACGATAAGGAATCGGCTATCAAAGATGGCGACTTTGGGATGATCAAGCGCGCCAGCCCCTATCCGGAACCGATCATAGCTGCGATCTTCGCTCTGAAGCCGGGCCAAGTAAGCGAACCGGTACGCCAGCCCAATGGCTACTACCTGTTTCGAAGCGAGAGCTTCACTACGGCTTCCTACAACGATGTCCGCACTCAGATTTTCGATGAATTGAAACAAAAAGGCTTCGACGAATGGATGAAGTCAATGCAGAAACGTTATGAAGTCAAGGTGGAGAACCCAGCTTATTTTGCGCCTAAATCCCCCGGGCCAGTACCTCCGTCACCTCGCTGACGATCTTCGATCGAGGCTTCCAGAAGCGGACGGGCTTCCGATCAGCGTGAAATTCCTCCCAAACCTGCATTCCCATCGAGGGAGCCTTCTTTCCGAGGACTTGGGGCAAGCCGTGCATGGAGCAACCTATCTCCGGAAACGGGAGATGTTCCTGGATAGGAGTTTGCAAGCCAATCCGAAAGAGTTGCGGCGAATTCTAATACACGAGATTTTCCATTTTGTTTGGGCTCGCTTGAGCAACGAGTCGAGAATCTTCTTCGAGGAGATGCTCGCTTCCGAATTCCATGTTGGCGCTCGAGGCGAGCTAGGATGGTCGGCTGAATACAGGAAGAAGCACTTGCTGGGCCGACCGACTTCCGGGAGGAACGCGAGACTTTGGCGCGAGTATGCGTGCGAAAGCTTCTGCGACACTGCCGCTTGGTTCTTCTCGGGATTGAAGCGTCACGAGGAGTTTACCTTGTCTCTAAAGCACAGGAAGCGACGCGCTCGCTGGTTCACCGAATATTTTGGCCAGCAAAAGTTGTCGATATAATTCGAGAAGGAGTTCCCGGTGATCAATCTTCGTACCCGCATCGCCGTAGCGGGCATTCTAGCCGTTTCGGCCGTCACTGTAGCCTGTTCGTCCATGCCGACAACGGCTGCGGCAGCCGTAAAGTCCGAGAAGGAGCGACACATGGCTCCCGATTTTACGCTGAAGGACGCCAACGGGGGTTCGGCGAAGCTATCCGATTACAAGGGGAAAGTGGTTCTACTCGATTTTTGGGCTACCTGGTGCGGGCCTTGCAAAGTGGAGATTCCCTGGTTTATCGAGTTCGAGCAAACTTATAAAGACCAAGGCTTCGCGGTCCTCGGGGTATCTATGGACGAGGAAGGCTGGGCAGCAGTTAAGCCCTACATCCAAGACAGGAAGCTGAACTATCGGGTGATGCTGGGGAACGATCAGATCGGGCAATTGTACGGAGGGTTGGATGCTCTTCCGACAACTTTGCTGATCGACCGGTCCGGCAAGATCGCCAAAGTGCACATTGGGCTCGAAACGGGGAAAGACGGATTCCAGAATGAAATCAAGAGTTTGCTCGACGCGCCTCGCGCCAGTGTGCCTTCTTCTTACGGGGTTATGCCCGCTTGGCTTACAGGCGCAAGGTAGCGGGGCGTTAACGGTCGGCCAGATTGACCAGAGTTCGGTGAAGCGGGGAAGCACTTTTACGCAGAAGATCCCCTTGCATTTGAAAGCTGGCTTCCATGTGAATAGCAATGCGCCAGCTGACGATTATTTGATCCCGTTGCGGCTCACTTGGGCGTTGGGAAAGGTGATCTCGGAGGGGGTGGATTACCCTAAACCGCAGCTTGAGAACTATGCGTTTTCAGCGAAACCGGTCTCTGTGTTTAGCGGCACCTTTACGCTGGAAACGAAATTTAAAGTGGCCGCCGATGCGCCTGTTGGGGCCGCCACCGTGGTGGGTAAACTGCGCTACCAGGCTTGCAACAACAAGGAGTGCTTGCCTCCCAAGACAATCGAGGTCCAAGTGCCTGTGGATATACGATAGCCTTCAGAACATTACCTGCTCTCGCCGCATCGCTGGAACCATAGCCAATGTCATCTATTTTGTCCATTCTAAGTGATTGTAAACACTGATAAAATCAGATGTTATGTCAAAATAATGTCAGTCTGTTTGTCGGAGACATTGACAAGGGTAAGTCAAAATTCAAACTGAGCCTTCAGCCTTGGCGTATTGCGTCTAGAAGCGCGGCGGGGGCGGCATTATCCCCAAAAGTTTGGCTTACGTGAGCGAAGATGTCGCGGTTTCCCGGGCCGAAGACGAAGCTGGCACCAAGCTGAAACACGTTCTGTCCTAAGCGCTTCTGTGCATGGCCTCCGGCCTTGGCTCGAGCGCGGGCCTTGGCGTTATCGGAGCGCAGCAAATGAAAGATGTTGGCGCTTTTGAGATCCACCGCTTTATAGGCCATACGCTGCTCGTCCACCAAGAGGGGAAAGGTGATCCCGGTCTCTTCGCGGAACAATGCCGCATACGTCTTATCACCCAATCCGATGGCGGCAAGCCGGGCACCTGCGGCCTCGAAGTCCTTCTGATATTCGCGCAACTGCGCGACATGCTCACGGCAGAATATTCAGCCATAGTGCCGGAGAAAAACAAGAACGGCCGGAGCACTCTGCCAAAGCGAGCCGAGGCGCACGTCGGGTCCGGTGACATCCGGGAGAACGATACCGGCTAGCGATTCGGCGAGCGAGTGGGACATGGCCCGATTATACGGCAGTATACTCGTGGTATGTTGACGCGAATAATCGTGCTTATTGCTCTGGTTGCAGTCCTGCTGGCCGCCGATGTCACAGGAAAATGGAAAGGGCAAATAGAGGGACAGGACCGGGAAACTGTACTGACTTTGAAGGCGGAAGGCTCGGCGGTCACGGGCACCATGTCCGACCCGGAAGGCAAGCCACGAAATCTGAAAGGCACTATCGATGGGGATAAGGTCGATTTAACGGTGGACTCCGAGTGGCAGGGCAACCCGGTTAAGTTGCTCCTGAAGGGAACCGCCAGCGCCGATGAACTGAAGCTCACGGTTTCATCCGAAAATGGCGAGTGGAGCGCCGGGCTCACGGCCAAGCGCCAGTAGGCGACGATGTTCCGGTTGCGCACACTCGCGTTAGTAAGCCTGCTGGCGGGGGCCGGGCGCGCCCAGCCGACGGGAGGCCTAATCGCGGGACTGGTAGTGGATGCGGTTACCAACACGCCCGTTCGCCGCGCGAGTGTCTCGCTGTCAACCGTGGAGCAACGTCCGCAGGATGCTCTGGCATGGACCGATGCGCAGGGACGTTTCGCGTTCGGGTACTTGCCCCCGGGACGATACCAGGTCCACGCCTCTAAGGAAAGTTATCAACAGGCCTTTTTTGGATCGGACGCTCCTGGCCGTCCAGCCGCTACCCTGACCATCTCCGGCGGGGAAGTTCGCACCGATATCGTGATTCGGCTGCGCCACACGGGCACAATCTCCGGGACCGTTTTGAACGGAGACGGCGACCCCATGCCTGACAACGCAGTAGAGTTGCTGGCTCCTCAGTTCGAGCGCGGGAAGAGCATGCTGTCCATGCGCGGCAACGCGATGACCGATGCGGGTGGACATTATCACTTCGACAACCTGGCTCCGGGGCGGTATGCGGTGGCCGCAGGCCGGGCGCAAACGTCACCCGCGCCGAAAGCGGAGTCCGTAGTGTCAGCACGACAGCCGCAACTGTGGTATGTGAGCGTGCCTCAATTTTATCCAGGGGTGGATCGCAGCTCCTCGGCAACCTTGATTCCCCTGACTGCAGGTAAAGAAGTCACGGGAATCGATTTTCGGATCTTACAGCGTCCCGCTGCCTCCTTGCGCGGAAAAGTGCTGCTGCCTGAAGAGACGAATCGAAATAGTGACGTGACCATTTTCGTGTACGACGAGGATGGCGGCAACTTCAGCCAGAGCACCAGAGCTTTCGGGCCGGGCTTCGACTTCCGGCTCGACAATTTGACCCCGCGCGCTTACACGGTGGTAGCTCAAGCGCTTATCCAGGGCCGACAGTATCGCGGCATCCAGCACGTCGACTTAACCTCTCAGCGGGAGATGGATCTCAGCATGGCAGTGGAGCCGGGAATCGACCTCTTAGGGACTGTAACGGTGGAAGGTCCGGACGCGGGCAAGCACCCGGCCGGGTTCGTTGGACTGTCTCCGGGAGACGCCGTACGGTTGAATAGTCAGCCTCCGCGGGCGAATGTGGGCAAGGACGGGAGTTTCAAGCTATCGAATGTGGCTCCCGGCGTTTGGGACATTAGCGCGGGGCCTGTTCCACCGGGTGGCTATATGAAGTCAATGCGCTTGGGAGACCGGGACGTGCTTACCGAGGACATGATGATCTCGCCGGATACGGATGCAAAGCTGAAAATCGTGATTGGCACGCTGGGCGCTTCGCTGGAAGGCGACCTCGATCAGCCCGAGGATCGGAAAGGGCGCGCGTGGGTGGTGGTGGCCCCGGATGGAAAATACCGCAACGTCCAGAGCTTTCGTGCGTCCATGATGACTGATGAGAAGGGACACTTCGCGTTCAAAGGTTTAACGCCCGGCACATACAGGTTGTACGCGTTTGCGCAAAGTTCGCGTTCACTGATGCAGGATCCGGAAGCTTTGAAACCGTTCCTGGAACGAGGCGTGGCCGTGGAGCTGAAGGAAGGCCAGAATGCCCCGGCAAAACTGAAGACGATTGAGAACGACCCGGAGATGTAAAATGATGAACTTCGCGCGCCTAATTCCGTTCTTCGCAGCAGTGGCCTTGACGGCTCAGATTCAAAGCATGCGGGGGAAATTCGGACAGCCACCGGTTGTTGGTCAGCAGCAAGTGCCGTCGGGCAAGGCTTCGATAGAAGGCACGGTGGTGAATCAGTTGACGCGAGAGCCGATCAAAAAAGCTTCTGTCACGCTAAATGGAATGGCTTCGCTCACGGCTGTCACGGACGCATCAGGCCATTTCGGGTTCAAAGAACTGGCGGCGGGACAGTACCTGTTGGGGGCTCAATCGCGCGACTATCCGGTTTCAGTCTCTCGAGTGGATTTGGCGGCAAGGC
>JANXQZ010000197.1 GCA_025353235.1 Bryobacterales bacterium | reverse complement strand
AGGACGCTAGAGCTCAGCGAAATCTGGGCTGGATTTCAGGACCGGCTACATTCCGCTTACAAGACGCGCACGCCCTCTTCAACAGCCGCCCTTGCGAGGTCATGATCGAGGGTAGCCAAAGGGAGAGCAAGCCACTTTGCTAAATCGAGGTAAGCAGCATCGTAGCACGTTAATTTGTGGCGGGACGCGAGACCGTGAAGGAGAGGGAAGGGGCCGCCTCGATGTGGAAATGAAAGGCCGCCAGTTGTTCAAAGAAATCGCTAGCGCGCTCGGCCGAGATTCTTTTTCGCCGAACGGCAACGGCAACAGCGTTCATGATTTCCCAAGGCCAGAGCGAGGGTACGTGAAGATTCGCTCCTGAGACGGCCCACGAAAGCATTTCTTGGGACAACGCAGTCCTCTCGTCCTCGCAACACCACGGCATGCAAGCCGAGACATCCAGAACCAAAGACTCCATCAGTACTTGTGGCCAATGTGAGCGTATTCCCGAAGCGATATCCCTTCAGGGCGATCAAGCGTGACGCCTTTGCTAAGTTCTCGAATTCGCTCGCCAGCCCTCTCGCGGGCTTCGGTATTATCATTCGCGGCTGTACCTCCAACCCGAAGATCAGCCTCTCTTGCAACGATCTCCTGGAGGTAGTTGATCACTGAGTTCATTCGCTCGGGCTGTGAGGCCCAGCTCCACTTCACGACTTAAGGTTAAAGTTACGTCCATTTAAGACAGACCCATCCGCTCCAGCTTGCGATATAGCGTTTTCCGTTCGATTCCCAGAATTTTAGCAGCCCGACTCTTGTTGCCGCCAGATGCCGCCAGCACTCTACGAATCTGTTCCGTCTCGGTATCTGCTAGCGTTTCACCAGCCGTATCGCGCGGCTCCGTCACCTCAATCGCCTGCTTCACTGCCTCTTCATCGATCCGACCCTGAGCCGCCAGAATCGTCAGCCGTTCGATCATATGCTGCAACTGCCGCACGTTCCCCGGCCAGCTATAATTCTGCAGCGCTTTAACGCCCGACTCGGTAAGCCTCACCTGCTGGCCATAGCGCTGGTTGTATCGACGCAAAAAATGGTGCGCCAGCAGCGGAACATCGCCGCGCCGCTCGCATAAGGGAGGAAGCTCAATCCGCACTACATTCAGCCGGTACCAAAGATCTTCGCGGAATTTCCCTTCGTCCACCATCTTCTTGAGGTTCTTATTCGTGGCCGCGATCACCCGCACATCCACTCGCTTCCCTCGCGAAGCGCCTAACGGACGAATCTCTTTCTCCTGTAGGAAACGCAGCAGCTTAAGCTGGAACGTCATCTCGATGTCGCCGATCTCGTCGAGGAATACGGTGCCGCCGCTGGCCGCTTCGAAGAAACCCATGCGGTCCCGATCCGCTCCGGTGTAAGCCCCCCGCAGCGCGCCGAACAGTTCGCTCTCAAGCAGCGAAGGCGCAATCGCCCCGCAATCCACGGCAACAAACGCCTGATGCGCGCGCGGACTGTTCGCATGAATCATGCGCGCGATCATTTCCTTGCCTGTCCCGGTCTCGCCTTCGATCAGCACGGATGCACCGGTGGGAGCCACGCGCGAGATCGTCTTGTAAATCTCGATCATGCTTGCCGAGCTGCCGATCATCTCGCTCTCTGGCAGATCGTCGATCTCCGATTCCTTCTCATCGGCCTGCACGTTCACCGACGCTTCAGCCCGCTTCACGGTATCGAGCATGCGATCCAGTTCGAAGGGCTTAGCGATGTAGTCGAACGCTCCGCCCTGCGTAGCGGCCATCACGG
>JANXQZ010000185.1 GCA_025353235.1 Bryobacterales bacterium | reverse complement strand
CCACGTGATCTTCTGCCCTGAGTACGCAGACTCCCTTCCCATGATGCACGTCATGGTGCTCTCCGCCACAGTCATGCCGTGATTTACATACGGCCCGTCGCCGCGAATGCTGGCTGCCATTGCAGTGTGCTCCGCGACATAGGGGACCGTCTTCTCCCCACTGCCCATATCATGACCGTTGCTCCGGCCTTTCGTCCCCACGATCAACTCGCTCACATTCTGCGCCAAGCCCTTCTGAAACTGACGGCAGTAGCTCGACATGTGCACTCCATTGGGGTAAACGAAGTCGGAGGTGAAATGGTCATAGATGTTTCCATAAACCTCGGTATCGCGCGGCCTCCAAACAGCTCCGCCTGTAGCAACAACTTCCACCGGATGCGTCCCCATAACCCAATTGGAAACGTCAATGTTATGCAGATGCTGTTCCACGATCTGATCACCGCAAATCCATACGAATGAGTACCAATTGCGATGTTCCCAAGTCATGTCGCCCCACTTCGGATTGCGCCCGTTCGGCTGCTGAATTACGGGAGTGCCCACCCAATACGCATACGTCGCTACGACGTCGCCAATCGCGCCGTCCTGGATCTTTTTAACAGTAGGTACGTAATTAGCATCATTGCGCCGTTGCGCGCCCGACATGACCGTAAGTTTAAGCTCTTCCGATTTCTTCGCCGCCGCCATGAAGCGCCGCACGTTGACGGGATCGGTCCCGAACGGCTTCTCGCAGAAGACGTGCTTCTTCGCTTCCACCGCCGCTTCAAAGTGCATCGGTCGATAACCGGGAGGAGTGGCCAGCATCACAATATCGATATCGGAGGCCAGAACTTTCTTGAACGCTTCAAATCCAACGAAGCGGTGTTCGGCATCCACTTTGATGCGGTTGGCGTAGTTGTCGTAATCCTTCTGGCCCTTGATCTGGCGCAGCGATCCTTCGAGCCTGTCCTCGAAAAGATCGCCCATGGCCACCACGTTTACGTTTTCGGTCCCGCGCATCATGTCGACTACGGCTTGAGTACCTCGTCCGCCGCATCCGACCAAACCCGCCCTGAGCAGTTCTTTTCCGGCGCCGCGCACCAGCTCCGGCTTAATAATAGTAAAGGCCGTTGCAGCGCCGACCGCCTGCGAACTTCTCAAAAACGACCGCCGTGAAATCTCGCTCATCTTATACTCCATATTTAGCGACCAAAAAAGGAAATACTAGTGTATATCCAATGGCAACCACATGACGAAGTCGATTAAAGGTGGGATATTAGCCGCTGCAGTTACGCCGCGCCGGTCCCGCGAACTCTCCATCGACCTCGCAGCCGCTCTCGAGCTGATCGACTTCCTCTATGAAGGGGGCGTCGACGGGATCGCGCTGCTGGGCTCCACGGGAGAGTTCGTGCACTTCATGCTGGAGGACCGTGCCCGCATGCTGGACTTCGCCGTGAAGCGCAGCCGCTTGCCGATCCTGGTGAACATCTCGCACTCAACGCAGGATGGCGCGATTTTTCTGGGACAGGAAGCGATATCGTCCGGCGTGGCGGCG
>JANXQZ010000157.1 GCA_025353235.1 Bryobacterales bacterium | reverse complement strand
GAACTGGGTGCCGATGACTACCTGCCGAAACCCTTCAATACACGTGAGCTGGTGGCACGGATTCGGGCGATCATGCGGCGTCTGGAACCGCGCGAACCGGGCGGAAGGCTTGAGATCAACGGAATCGCCATTGACCCGGGGACGCGCGGGGTGAAACGCGACGGGGCAGAGGTGGAAGTGACCACCTTCGAATTCGATATCCTTGAGACATTGATGCGTTCGGCCGGCTGCGTGGTGTCGCGGGATGAGCTGATGGAAGAACTGTACGGGCGCAAGGCAACGCCGTTTGACCGGTCGGTGGATATGCATATCAGCCATCTGCGCAAGAAACTCGAAGGCAGTCGGCCGGGTATCAAAACGATTCGGGGCGCAGGTTACCAATTCTGTCCTACATCGGAAGAAGCGGGAGCGAGCGCGCCATGAGATCGCTTTTTGTAAAAACGCTCCTCTGGTTTCTCGCCACCACGGCGATCGCCATCACCGGCATCACCATCACGACCGCCCTCAGTTTCACGGCTTCCGAATCGCGGCGGTCGCCCTTCAATATGATGCTTAGCATTCAGGTTGAGGATGCGAAGCGCGCTTATGAGAGCGGAGGCGCTCAGGCGCTGAGCAACGTGCTCGCACGATACAGGACCGTGACAGAAGCGGAGGTAATCGTCACTGACGCCAATGGCAAAGACCTGGAGACTGGCCAGATGCGCCCCGATCTGAAAAAGCGCATGGGCCAGCGCCGCAGACGTCCTCCGCTGTTCCTCGGCTTGCCCCGTCCAGGTGTGATCGCGCGGCCTGATGCCACTCACCGCTACTGGTTGTTCATCAGCGACACGCGTAGAGATGCTTCGCTCTTCTGGTTCTTGCAGCCGCAGCACCTCGGGATCGTCGGATTGGTGGTGCTGCTGTGCTACGGATTCGCGTACCATCTGACGTCACCGGTGAAACGGCTGCAAAAGACCGTGGACCGCTTCGGGGGCGGAGATTTTTCAGCTCGCGCGCAGACGAATCGGCGCGACGAACTGGGTCAGCTGGCCGGCACTTTCAATCAAATGGCGGATCGAATTCAAACGCTCCTAAAAGCCGAGCGCCGCTTGTTGCAGGACATTTCGCACGAGTTGCGCAGTCCGCTTGCCAGGCTGGGGGTGGCTATTGAGCTGGCGCGCTCTGGAGGCGATCGCGATGCTGCGTTCGCAAGGTTAGAACGAGAGGCAGAACGGTTGAACGCGCTGGTTGGCGAGCTGCTGCAGGTGACCCGTGTGGAGGGTGATCCCTCGCAGCAGAAGCAGGATCCAGTGCAACTCGACCAAGTATTGACTGACCTGGTTTACGATTCCGAACTCGAAGCTGCGGCCAAGCATTGCAAGCTTGTTTTGAAAGCGGAAAAGCCAGTCTCGGTGCTGGGAGATGAAGAGTTGTTGCGGCGCGCCATCGAGAATGTAGTACGCAACGCAATTCGCCACGCGCCGGAGCACACGGCAGTGGAGATCGAACTGCTAGGAAACGCTCCCGTAGCGCGAGTAAAGGTTCGCGATTACGGTCCCGGGGTGCCGGATGAATCTCTGTCGCGCATCTTCGACGCTTTCTATCGCGTGGATACGGACCGGAACCGGAACAGCGGCGGGGTCGGGCTTGGACTCGCGATCGCCAGCTGCGCGATCCAGTTGCATAAGGGTAAACTGCTAGCGGCAAACGTGCATCCGGGGCTGCTGGTTACGATTGAACTTCCCGCCGCGCCCGATGCTGTAAAGAGCACGGAGCGCATCGCGGTTCTATCATCAAATTAGAGATGCCAGACACACTCATTGCCACTCAGCCGATTGTGACCGGTGCCGATTACATCGAGAGCTTGCGCGGGCGAAACCTGCGCGTCTTCTTCATGGGCGAGAGAGTGCGCGAGCCGGTAGATCACCCGGTGATCCGGCCATCCATCAACGCAGTTGCGCGCACCTATGACTTGGCTGTGGAGCATCCGGAGTTGGCCAGCGCGTGGTCGAGTTTGTCCAACAAGCGCGTGAACCGGTTCCTGCATATTACCGAGAGCGTGGAAGATGTGGTGGCGCAGAACCGCATGCAGCGCCGCCTCGGGCAGCTAACTGGCACCTGCTTCCAACGCTGCGTCGGCATGGATGCGCTGAATTCATTGTTCGCGGTCACGTTCGAGATGGACGCGAAGCACGGGACGGATTATCACGCGCGTTTCAAGGATTTCGTGATTCGCATGCAAGAGGCGAACTGCGTAATCGGCGGTGCGATGACCGATCCTAAAGGCGACCGCAGCAAGGCGCCGGCGGATCAGTCCGATCCCGATATGTTCGTGCGCGTGGTGGAGCGCCGAGCCGATGGAGTGGTGCTGCGCGGCGCGAAGATGCATCAGACCGGGTGCTTGAACTCGCACTGGATCGTGGTGATGCCGACCATGCGGATGCGTCCTGCCGACAAGGATTACGCCATCGTCGGGGCCATTCCGGTGGATCATCCGGGGCTGACCTACATCTATGGCCGCCAATCCTGCGATACGAGAGCCCTCGAAGGCGGCGATATCGATCAGGGCAATGCCAAGTTTTCGGGTCAGGAAGCGATGATTCTGATCGATGACGTTTTCATCCCGAAGGATCTGATTTTCATGGATGGTGAAACCGAGTACGCCGCTTCTCTGGTGGAGCGCTTCACGTCTTATCACCGCCGCTCGTACGTGTGCAAGACAGGGCTTGGCGATGTCATTATCGGCGCGGCGGCGCTAATTGCGGATTATAACGGGGTTGCGGGAGCTTCGCACATTCGCGATAAATTGGTCGAGATGGCGCACCTGAACGAGACGATTTACGGTGCGGGAATTGCTGCATCGCATGAATCGCAACCGACACCGGCGGGAAACTATCAGCCAGACGATCTGCTCGCGAATGT
>JANXQZ010000074.1 GCA_025353235.1 Bryobacterales bacterium | reverse complement strand
GCCATCCGGTGACCAGCGGGGCGTTCCCTGGTGACGTCCGAGATGATTTGTGAGCTGAACGGCCCGGGTTCCATCGGCTTGCGAAACCCAGATTTCTCCAACGCCTCCCGATCGGCTGGATTCAAACGCGATCTTGGTCCCGTCCGGAGAGAATTGAGGATTGCGATTAGTGCTAAGCGACGACACGAAGAGCGGCTTCATGCCTTCGCCCACACGAAACTGCCAGGTGTCTTCCGCGCCGAAATCCCTCTGGAAGACGACTTGGCCGGAAGTTGGCGACGCGGAAGGGGAGTAGGCGTTCGCCCCCGCAATCTCAAGGCGACTTGGCGGCTGGTGCCCGTCGACTTCGGTTTGCCACAAGTAGGGAAGGATCGCGGCATCATGCGAGGCGGAGTAAATGAGCGAGCCCCCGCCATGGGTCCAGGTCAACCCGCTGATGGAAGCATCCGCATGCGCCACCTCACGCGCAGGGCCCCGGGGCAGATTGGCGGAGTCCAAATCCTGGAGGAAAACATTGCACGCGTACGTGCTTGCGCATGCGGCGTAGGCCAACCGATGTCCGTCAGGGGAGAAGGCCGGAGCGCGGTCGAACCTGGGAACCTTCGGACTCGAGATCCGCCGTGGCTCGCCGCCAGCAACCGGCAGCAGGAGGATACCCCGGTCATTCGGATCATCAATCGATAGCGCCAGCCAACGCCCGTCTGGAGAGGCCGAAAGTTGAGAGTTGGGGTTCAAGCCGGCCAGCTTGCGCTCCGTGCCGCCCAGCGCGGAGATGGTGTAGATTCCGGGGTTCGATCCCCCGCGTGCGAACGCAAGCCGGTTCCCATCGGAAAGCCAGGTCGGAAAGGCGTCAACGCCGGTCGTAAGCCGGAGCGCATTCGTTTCGTCCACGAGCTTCACGTAAATGCCGGGATTGGAACCCATTTCGCCGTCCCAGGAAAACGCGATCTGCCTGCCGTCCGGCGAGAAGCTCGGATACATCTCCGACCCCGCATAATTGGTCACCTGGACCAAAGTCTGCGTTGACGGCGAAGCTCGACGCGAATGTAGCTTCCCGTACAGCAGGTAGCCCGAGAGAACCGCCATGACGACCGTCGCAGCCCAGGGCAGCCACCCAAACCGCCCAGGCTTCTCAAGGGCCGGTGCCGCCCGGAGGGTGATCGGCCGTGACATATCGCGGCTTAAGCGCTTGCAGCAACTGCATAAATCGCTCGCGGTTTGAAAGCGAAGGTCCCGCTCCTTTTCGAGTGCCTGCAAAACAAGAACATCCAGCTCGCTGCCCAGCTCAGGACGGATCAGGCTCGGCGGCGAAGGCGTCTCGTGGAGAATCGCATCGAAGATGGCGCCGTCGGTTGGCCCGTCAAAAGGGCGTCGACAAGTGGCCAGTTCATAGGCGACCACTCCCAAGCTGAAAAGATCGCTGCGTCCGTCCACTGCCTTACCGGACACCTGTTCGGGAGAAAGGTACTGGACCGTGCCAGCCAGTTGCCCCGGCCGCGTAAGCAGTTTCAAGGTCTCGCGGTCCTGGATGTTGGAAGATTCGCGCAGCTTGGCCAACCCGAAATCCAG
>JANXQZ010000044.1 GCA_025353235.1 Bryobacterales bacterium | reverse complement strand
CTTGATCACGTCTGCCGAGGATTGGCTGGCCGGTGCGGGAAGTTCGCTGATCGTGGTCTGCGAACTGACGCGCACTTTGCTGAGAAGCTGCTTGATTTGCCCTGGGAAGGATAACAGCGCGTCCAACCTGGCCCCATCCAGCTCACTCCCGGTCAACTCGTACTCGCTTAATATTGCGAGCGGAGTCTTGAGCCAAGCGGCTCGGCCGTCATAGCTTCGGATGTTGTCTCCCCGCCCGGTGGCGGCCTTGAACTGGATCACCGTAGTGCGTTTGTCTGGAGATTTCGCGAATATTTGGACTTGGCCACCGCCCCCGAATCCACCGAATCCAACGCTGGTGCCCGTGGCAACATAGCTGGTAACCTTGCTCAAGCGCTCCATTCCGCCCAGTGCCCGAATGTACTTGTCGAGAATTTCATCGGCAGTGGGCATTCCGGGCATTGGTGCGAGGACGTCATCCATCTCCTGGGACCCCGGGCCGTACACGGTTTCCAAAGACGGCGTCGTGGATGGGTGATCGCGCCCATGATGGCAGGTCCAGCACGTTACATACTGCCCGCCTCCGAAGTTGTCTCGGTTGATGGCGGCCACCATCCGGACCATTCGGCGCGCAGTCACCTTTTTCACAGTGTCTGCGGCCCAATCTACTTTGTCAGTACCGGCATTCGCATGACACTCGGAGCAATCGAAGCCCACAGCGGCCGACATCACTCCCATCGTCCCCATGAAATCGTCCACGGAAATGCCCTTCAGCACCTGGATATTCTTGAAAACCTCTTCGGCCATCTTAGGCTTCGGCCGCGGCGGCGGACTTTGGGGAGCGGCGACGACGGCCAGCCACAAGACCGCCACTGCAGCGACTGCCGGAATCAGTCGCGTAGACCGAATTTTCATAGAGTGTCCTTCCGTTTGTCCGATCAGCTCACTTCTTTTCTTCGTCGGGCGCGCCCGTTCCGGTCGAGCCTAGAAAGAGTTTGCGACCATCCGGGAGCGTGATATCCTTGCCGTTGGCGCGATTCGACCCGTCCTTGGACTGGTATCCGTCTACGATCACTTCGGTGCCTGGCGCCACAGATGCCTTCGTAAAACCTCGCCGCAAGAGAACGTTGGGGCTGCCGGCTTCAAACATCCAATTGACCACCGCGCCATCCGGGTTCTTCACGTCGATGTGAATCCAGGCATGCGGGTTGATCAGTTCTACCTTGGTCACCGTCCCTCGAAAGTGCACCGGTTTCTTCGCGTCAAATTCCGCAGCGAAGGCATGATGCGCCCACGCCGGCACCACCGCCAGAACTAGACTTGCGGCCGAAAGCACAATGGCTGGTCTTGTTTGCATCTCGTTTCCCCTTTGTTCCTCTCCATCATAATCATAATGGTTCGGGCTGCGCTTTGCATTAGGAGTCGAAGGCGATCAGACGCCCTGACAACACCAAGCCAGCCCACAAAATCAACGACAAAGCGGCAGCCAGCTTAGCCACGGCTGGCATGGAAGGCGCCTCGTCCAGCCTGGTCGAGTTCCCGTATACGGTGGGGCGAAAAACCAGCGCGTGCACGCCTACCATGAGAAGCAGCGCCATCTTGATCCAAAAAGATTTGCTGTGGTACAGCTTCAGAGGTTCCGCCCACCCCAGTAGGGCGCCGCTCGCCACCACAACCACGAAGCCAAACCGCTTCCATGCACGAAGCTGCCCCACCACGTCCGACACTGCGCGGCGTCTCATTCCCCAACCAAGCAGACGGACATCCACCGCCAGCAGCATTCCGCCGAAGAGCGCGATCGCCAGAAGATGGACGCCTCCAATAATCGGGTAATACAACGCGCCCTCGCGGATGGCCGTACTAAGATCCGTGTTCTGAATCCATTCGCAAATCGAGAGAAGAGACATGGCTTTAGACGAACGCGATCATCCGTCCGCCGCCGACAACCGCGATCCAGAGCGCCAGCGAAACCACTGCCGCCAACTTGCCAAGAACGGGCGGCACATCCGGCCTAACCGCTCGGCGCAGGAAGGTGAAGTGGTAGAGGATTGCCACCAGAAGACACGCGATCTTGAAGCGGAAGGAGGGATTGAAATAATACACTCTTGGGTCGGCTGCAAACATGGCCGGGCCGGTGGTCAACATGAGAGCGAGGCCACTCAAAGTCCAGGGCTTCAGATCCTGCGTTAGCTCGGCCGGGGACTGGCGTCGCATCCCGGTGCCTAGTAGACGCAGATCCACAATGGCGATGGTTCCAATCAATAGGGCGAACCCAAAAAAATGAAAGCATTCGACCACAGGGAAAGCCCATTCCGGACCATTCATCGCATTCGCCAGCGCACTGCTACCGAGCCAGTTCAAAAACGGCAACACCGACATTCGACCGACACCTTCTTCTTGGAAGACTATGACGCAGAATACCATGAGCTGAAACAACGCTCGTCAGGATTCTTGCTACAGTTGCTGAGACGTGCTGGAGTGTAAACGATGAATTCATTTAGCGTGATCGGTGTTCTTAGCGCCATTGGCTGTGCCTTTGCGGCCGACCCTGACGGCGCTTCCCTGTATAAACAGCGATGCGCCATCTGCCACGAGGTGTCCGGCGAGACACGCGCCCCAGGGCCACAAGCATTGCGCCTCATGTCGCCCGAAAACATTGTTCGCTCGTTGGAATCTGGCCTGATGAAAGAGCAAGGAGCGGCACTCGGCTCCACGCAAAAACGGACCGTAGCCGAATTTTTGACTGGCAAGACAATCGGCCACGATGTGCAACAGGCTCATACAAACATTTGCGCCGATGCGAAGGCCGCCTTCTCGCCGTCAGCCGCGGATTGGAACGGCTGGGGTTCGGATCTGGAAAACACGCGGTTTCAGACCGAGGCTCACGCCGGACTCACTGCCGCTCAGACGCCCAGGTTGAAGCTGAAGTGGGCCTTCGGCTTCCCAAATACCTTTGTTGCGAACGGTCAGCCAACCATCGTCGGCGGACGCGTTTTCGTACCGAGCGCGAACCGGAATGTCTACTCGCTGAATGCCAAGTCCGGGTGCCAGTACTGGTCCTTCGACGCGGAATCGCCCGTGCGGACCGCGTCG
>JANXQZ010000039.1 GCA_025353235.1 Bryobacterales bacterium | reverse complement strand
GCGAACGAAACAGGCGCGTAGCCACATCCGTTATTTCGTCCACCGCAGCTTGGAAGGCAACCTCGTTAGGCTTCGACGGTTTGTTCATACCGCTTACTTTGCGAACGAATTGAAGAGAAGCGGCACGAATCTCTTCGGGAGTTATAGGCGGGTCGAAATTGAAGAGAGTTTTGATATTACGGCACATTTCGACATAGTAAAGCTTAGTCGTGACGAAGGGCAAGCATCGGATCGACGCGCAGCGCACGTCGAGCTGGCAGGAGCGTTGCCAACGCCACGGTGATCACGAATACGCTGACTGCGGACACATAAGCAATCGGATCGAGATTGCTTATGCCGTAAAGCACTCCGCGCAGGAGTTGCGATAAGGCAGCGGCTGCACACACTCCAACTAGCAAGCCCAGGGCGACCGGTCGAGAGAATTGGCGAAGAATTACTGCCAAAACCTGAGAAGGCTGCGCGCCAAGCGCCATCCTGAGCCCGATCTCTTTTGTGCGTTGCGATACTGCATACGAGATCAGCCCTATAATGCCGAGGCATGCAAGAAGTTGGGCGACAGAGCTCAACAGGGTAACCGCCAGTGCGCCGCTTTCCACTGCCCGGAGCTTGGTTTGGTATGAATTTCTTAGCAGCTGGATCTCGGGGAAGATGCTGGGGTCAATCGTTTGCGCTATGGTGGCTGCGGACCGAGCGAGGTTCTCGGGCGGGGCTAGCGTCCTCGCCAACATGACGGCGGACGGGGTGTCGGCCGCTTCCGTAAGCACATAGACCTCTACCCCATCCGTGTTTTCGAGTGCCACCCCGCGCGCAGTTCCCGCGATTCCAATCACCGTATAATCCGAGCCCATCGAGAATTTCTTTCCTAACGGGTCGCCTGTAGGCCATTTGAGAGCTAACGACTGGCCAATCACGATAGCGTGCGTATCGCCCGTTCTCAAACTGCGGCCTCGCACTAGCGGGATTTTCATGGTCTGAAAGAACCCCGGATCAATGCGATTAATTTGCACGTCCATGCGCCGTCCTTCCAGTTCCACGCTGGCCCCTTCCCGCCTATTGCCCAGGGGAGGGGAGAGCGCCAGCGACACCGATTGCACTCCCGGGAGAGCTCTGAGACGGCTCTGAAGGGTGTCAAAATACGCCTGCGCCTTGGCGGGCGAATAGCCGTGATTGGCGAGACCAGGATTTATTGAAATGACTTGCCGATACTCAAAACCGGGATCGGCGAACATGACGTGGTCCAGCGCTCGCACCAACAGTCCCGCGACGATGAGAAGGATGCAACTGGCAGCCACTTGCGCGCCGATCAAAACCTGCCGCATTTTGTTTGCGCGATGTCGCTGCCTGGCCACCTGCAAGGCTGGCGTAAGTCCGAACAGGACGGCCGCTGCGAATGCCATGCCGATTGCGAATACGACGACGCGCCAATCCGGCTTCGGGTTCAGCCACTCTGGAGCGCCGGTCAACAACATCAGGCTGCGTAAGACAACGAAACCCGCTGCCAAGCCCGTAATAGACCCCAGTAGAGCGAGCAACAGGCTTTCGGTGAACAGTTGACGGATCAGCCGACTCCTGCCAGCCCCCACCGAAACGCGAATCGCGATCTCCCGCTCTCGAGCCACTCCCCGCGCGAGGAGCAAGCTGCCCAGATTGGCGCAGGACACCGCGAGGATCAGCAAACCCAGCGCACCCACCAGAGCGGCAATCGGAAGCAACTCGTCCCGTCCTTCCGATCCCGTCCCGCGCCGGTTTCCAATCAGCAGGCTTTTTGCATAGCCGCCGGGCTCGCTGGGAAGGCGCTCTTTTTCCCAAATGTCGAGAGGTTGCTGCCCATGCAAGCGCGCCGCAAGGGACGTCAATTCTTCCTCGGCCACCTGGGGGTTACGGCCTGGTTGCAGCCGACCCCACATCTGCACGCCGGCACTCTCCACGGAGAAGTCCGTGAGCAAATGGCTGCCTGCGGCAAAGTAAGGCTGTTGCTCAATCGGAGCCCACAGGTCCGGCTGGTCTAAGCTAATTCCGGTGAAGTCGCTGGATGCGACGCCAAGCACCGTGGCGGGCTTTCCATTTAGACGAATCGTCTTTCCAATCACGAGCGCATCGCCCCCGAAGTGACGTCGCCAGAACCCGTGACTCAGGACAACTACCGGGTTGGTGCTCTCAGGCTGGTCGAACATTCTTCCCAACAACGGGGTGGCGCCGAGTTCGCCAAAGAAGTTGCCAGTCACGAAGTGCGCATTAATTTGTTTCTCCTCGCCTTCGATGGCAAGCTTGGTAGAGTTTAAGGCCAGTACGGTGGAGAGGGTTCTGGAATGTTCTCGGAAAAAGGCCATTTCCGGATAGGGCAAAGCATACGCGTAGCGCTGTGGAGCCCGCCGATGGAAGCGCAGCAGCGTGGCAGGTTCGCGAATGGGCAAGGGCCTCAAGAACATCAGATTGAAGAAGCCGAAGGCTGCGACGTTGACGCCTATGCCAATCGCCAGCATGAGAACCGCCGCAATTGTAAATCCGGGCGACTTGCGCAGCATTCTGGCTCCGTAGCGGAGATCCTGCAAGAACAGGTCAATCCAGGTCCAGCCCCAAGCTTCGCGCGCTTCTTCGCGCAGCAGGAGCGTGTTGCCCAGACGCATGCCTTCCTGGCTGGCGGCCATTTCACGATGGACCTCCAGGTCGCTGGCCAGTTCCTGATCATGGCGGCGTCGATTCAGCAGATATCCGAGGCGGCGGAGGAATTGTTTCATGGCTCTCCTCAGGCGGTGCGTAATATAGATTGGATCGCTTCATGCACGCGGTCATACCCTGACAGTTCAGCTTCGAGCTGCTTGCGACCTTCGGGTGTAAGCCGGTAAAAGCGGACTTTGCGCTTCGTTTCGGAGATGCCCCACTCGGCAGTAACCCAGCCCTTCAGCAAGATGCGCTGCAGGGCCGGGTAAAGCGCTCCTTCTTCGACGCGTAATACGTCCGAAGAAAGCGAGTGAATGCGCTGTGCGATGGCGTATCCGTGGAGCGAGCCCGAGCGCAACACACGGAGGATAAGGAGGACGAGTGCGCCGGAAGGCATTTCTGTTTTAGGCATATTGCTGCTAGGGGTATTATGTTTATGTATTGAGGATTTGTCAAGCGCTTTTTGCAACTTGCTAGCATGAGCCTTATGAAAAGACAGGATGGCTGATTCTGCACCTGTACTCCGGAGGGAGCTGCGGCTTTGGGATCTGGTATTCCTCAACATCGCGGCTGTGGCGAGCGTTCGGTGGGTGGCTGCAGCGGCGCACGCGGGGCCTGGATCCATCAGCCTATGGATCCTGGCAATCGTCGCGTTTTTCATCCCGTCAGCATTCGTAGTCGCATCGCTCTCACAGCGTTTTCCCGATGAAGGAGGCCTTTACGTCTGGACCAAAAACGCCTTTGGCCCGTGGCATGGATTCCTCTGCGCTTGGCTGTATTTCCTCTCCAATTTACTCTTCGTCCCAAGTCTGGCACTGGTAGGAATCGCCGTCAGCGGGTACGTGTGGAACTCCGATCCGGCTCAACTTGCCAACAATCGAATCTACACGTTAACTGCCACGCTCCTCCTTATCTGGGGCGCGTACCTTTCCCATCTGTTCGGGTTGAAGATCGGCAAGTGGGCTGGAAACATCGGCGGTGCCGCGACGTACCTTTCAGCGGCTCTTCTCGCCATTTTATCGGGTTGGATAATGTTCCACGGCGGAAGCGTTACGCGCTTCCATTTCATGCCAACGGCGAGTTGGGACAACCTCAACATCTGGTCCCAAATTGCATTTGCCTTGGTTGGGCTGGAGCTGGGACCCGTGCTTGGCGGCGAGATTCTGAATCCTAGACGGAACATCCCGCGAGCTGCATGGATCAGCGCAGTCGGGTGCGCTGCCTTTTACATCGCTGGCACAGCCGCCGTCCTTGTGGTGATGCAGCCTGCGCAAGTCAATCAGGTAACTGGCCTCGCGCAAGCCGGACAAAGCGCGGGCGCTCGGCTCGGCATCCCTGGATTCTCGCAAGCCTTCGCCCTGCTGATCGTGATCGGAACCTTTGGAGCACTGGCTTCCTGGATCGGCGGAAACACGCGCCTGCCGTTCGTGATCGGGCTGGATCGCTACTTGCCAGCCGCCTTCGCGAACCTGCATCCGCGCTGGGCCACGCCCCACGTTTCAATTCTCACCCAGGCCATTGCCGCCACTCTTCTGCTAGCCGCCACCCAGGCAGGAGAAACCATCACGGCGGCTTACCAGATCCTGGTGGATATGACGGTGATCACCACGTTCCTGCCGTATCTCTATATTTTCGCGGTGGGCTGGAAATACGGC
>JANXQZ010000038.1 GCA_025353235.1 Bryobacterales bacterium | reverse complement strand
CCGCCGCGACCACCGCCGCCCCCTCCTCCACTCGGGCGTCCGCCTCCGCCACCGCCGCGATCCCCTCCGCCGCGATCACCACCGCCACGGTCTCCGCCGCGATCTCCCATCGGGCGCGCTTCGTTCACCACCAGCGTGCGGCCCAGAAAGTCCTGACCGTTGCAGGCTTGCACAGCGCGATCGGCTTCGCCATCGTTCTCGATCTCAATAAAACCAAAACCCCTGGACTCGCCGGAGAACTTATCCCGAATAATTTGAACCGAGTCGGCGCGCAGACCGAGTTGAGTTAGCCAGTCATGCAGACTCGCTTCGGTCGCCTGATAGGGCAGATTGCCTACGAATAGCTTTTTCACGAACCTCCTTAGCAGTGGCCCAGAGATTTTTTCAGGTTAAAGGACCGTGGGCTTGTTCCCGGTCCCGGCCAGCGGAGTTCCGTCAGCTACCGTCGGCTTCAGTGTCTCGTATGGGATACAGGCAAGTCAAGAAGTGCATGCGCTTGTATCCCGTGGCAGGGAAGTCGCATCCAAGTGGTAGATGGACGTTTTTATATCGAGAGTTGCACTCGCGATCACCTTGTTTAGCTCTTCCGCGTTAGCCGGCTCCATTCCATCCAATTTAGATGGGGTGGCTGCTAAGCGGGCCAACGGAGGCTCCAGCTTACGCGCCAAACGCAGCCTGAGTCCGGTGAGGGGAATCCGCAAGTTACACGACGGGTTTGTAAATCTGGCCATAAATCTCTCATCCATAGGAATCGATCAACCCGCTGCCCGGCTCGATCATACTCCCGCTCCCTCGACCAAGTGATATGCTGAAGCTTCGGCTTGCACATGACTACCACGCGAAGCCGACTCGGCCTAACTCTCCTCCTGTCCTCGCTCTGCATTCCAGGTTGCGGCAATCGCAAACTGGAATCCGTTCCAAAGCAACTCGCTGCAATCGACAAGACCTACAACGACAGCGCTCGGTTCCTGGCCGGAATCAAGGGGCGTCAAGATGGGCTCTTTCGGAAGTTTGAAGAGACGCCTTCCTGGCAGAGGTATTCCTCAGAAATAGCAGACAAGTGGGGTCGGGCTCAACAGGATCAATTCGCGCCCGTGGATGTTTTTCAAAAAAGCGAACTTGATCCGCTTCACAGCAGCAGCTCCTACGTCTTCTATCCGTTTAGCGGTCCGGATGTTCTGTATGTTACCCGTTTCTTCCCGAAGAGCACGATTTACGTGCTGGCCGGTCTGGAGCGCGTGGGCGATATCCGCAAGCCGGAAGAATACTCGACCAAGAATCTTGATAAGGAACTGAAAGGTTGGAGCCAAGCGCTGTCCTCTATTTTCAACCGCAGCTTTTTCGTTACTAGCGAAATGGATAGCCAATTCCACGGACGCGTGGCGAACGGGCTTTTGCCGATGATTTTGTTATTGCTGGCCCGCACCGGACATGATGTCGAGCGCGTGCAATACGGTCATCTGGACCAAGCGGGCAAGTTTGTTCCCGAGGACGCTGCGCCGGGAGTGCGGCACATGGGGGTCGAGATCGGCTTTCATCGATCGGACGAGCCGATCAGCCGCAAGCTCTACTACTTTTCCACCCGCCTCGGGCCAGAGTTTGAGCAGGATCGTTCGTTCGCCAAGTTTTTAACAACCACCGGCACCCCCGATACGCTAGTGAAATCGGCTTCGTTTTTGCTGCATTGGGAGATGTGCAGCAACCTGCGCTCGTTCATCCTGGAGAAGAGCAATCTGATCCTGGAAGACGACACGGGAGTCCCGTATCATTACTTCCAAAATGCGGCATGGCAGGTGCAGCTTTTCGGCAAGTACAGCCGCCCGGACCGGCCGTTTCACCGCGAGTACCAACGGGATTTGGCTGCGGCTTTCGACGATCCGGAACGAGTCAAGCCCCTGGGCTTTTCACTCGGCTACGGAGCGGGTCGGCGGACGTCTAGCATGATTCTGGCGAAGCGATCAAAAAAGAGCTAAGGCTGCCAATGTGGGGCAGATTGTTAATCTGCAGCCGATTGCTAATCGGCTAGCATTGGCTGTTAATTCGTCGCACGCGGAGAAGAAATCAGGATGGAGTAGTACAAGTATGCCCGTCTAAGCGGGAATTGAACCGCGCTTGATAATCTTCGTCATTACTTCCGTGAACGTGTCGATCTCTTCCAAGGTCGAATAAACATTCGGCGTGATTCGCAAACCCTGGTACTCGCCCGGCGTAACGATCGCTACCGTCCAAATGCGATGCTTATCCCAGAGGTATTTTGCCAGCGCGGGTGCCTCAATACCCGCCACGCTAATAAAGCCAATCGCGCAGGATTGCTCCGGATCTTCACTGTTGAGAATTTTCACGCCCGGCAACTGGCGCAGCTCGTTAGACCAGCGCTTGCGCAGGTAGCGGAACCGCTCGGCTTTGCGCTCGGGCCCGATGCTGTCGTGAAAGTTGAGCGCTTCCGTAATTGCGTTGCGCTGCGAAGCTGGATGCGTGCCGATCTCTTCGAACTTGCGAATGTTGGCCTTCATCGAGTCTGGCGACGGCATCATGGGCCAGATCGCTTCAATCTTCGGCTTGCGCACATACAACATTCCAGTCCCGATAGGAGCCAGCACCCACTTGTGTAGGGAGGTGCCGTAATAATCGCAATCGAGGTCGTCTCGCTTGAATGGAAATTGAGCGAACGCGTGGGCTCCGTCCACAATTACCTCGATCCCCCGAGCCCTGGCCATCTGGCAAATTGCCTTCACGGGGAAGATCTGGCCGGTGCGGTTCGTGATGTGGCAGATGTGGATCACCTTGGTGCGCGGCGTGATGTTTTCTTCGATGCGCTTGGCAAGGTAATCGAGGCTGGGAGGCGGCACTGGGAACGTGATCTGCTTCAGAACGATCCCGTCGCGGCGTTCGCGCTGCTGCCACGTCGTAATCATGCGGGGATAATCCTGATTGGTGGTGAGGACTTCATCGCCGCGCTGAAGTGTCATCCCCAATTGGACAATCTCGAGCGCCTCGCTAGCATTGCGCGTGATCGCAATCTCTTCGACATCGCAGCCGAAAGCTCGCGCCAGGCGCCTGCGAACCGTTTCGATGCCGGGGTCGAGAACCTGCCACATGTAATACGAGGGATTCATGTTCTCGATTTCGAGATAACGCATTTCGGTGTCCATCACGATCTTGGGGGAAGGGGACACGCCGCCGTTGTTGAGGTTGATCATGTTCCGGTCAACCGTGAATGCGTGGCGAATGTTGAGCCAGAAGTCTTCGTCCCGGGCGACGGTGTCGGCAGGACGTCCGATTACGGCTTTAGCGGCGGATTGAGCGCGGAGTACCGAGTCGGTCTGAAAAGCGGCCGCGGCACCTGCGGCGGAAGACAGAAAGCTGCGACGATCCATAAATTAGAGTATGCGCTATTTGGCTCCCAGGTCAATGTGGAGCTCTGGTTTGGGTAAATTAGCTCAAAATGTATTTCGCCTTTCCAGCTTGCATCCAATCATTCGTTGTGAACCTTCCGTTCCCGATTGGATCACCCATGAAACTGCTTTCTTTGCTTCTCCCCCTCTGGCTTTCCGGATCCGTGCTTGCGCAGGATCAGCCAACTTTGAGAGAAAAACAATTGATGGAAGATGTCGAGCGCCTGGAAGCGCGGATCGCGGCCATCGAGACCCGACTCGCTCAATCGAGTGCGCCCGCGCAGAGTGCCTCCGTCATCAATCCTCAAACGGCTCCATTAACGCCTCGTCCCGATCCGCTAGGGGGAACGACTCTAAATTTCGGCTTTGACGGTTACTACTTGTACAACTTCAATCGTCCCATCGGGCGCGACAATCTTCTTCGGGCCTACGATGTCACCAGCAACAGCTTCAGCCTCAATCAGGCGGCCCTGGTTCTGGAGAATGCGCCCGACCCGACCAAGGGCAAGCGCTGGGGAGCGCGCCTCGATCTTCAGTACGGACAGGCTACGCAGACCCTGCAGGGAAACCCCGCGAACGAGCCAAGACCCGAGATTTATCGCAACATTTTTCAGGCTTACGGCACATACGTGTTTCCGGTCGGTCAGGGGCTCACCGTCGATTTCGGCAAATGGTCAAGCTCGCTTGGGATCGAAGGCAACTATACGAAAGACCAGATCAATTACTCGCGTTCTTTCTTGTTCAATTTCCTGCCCTTTTATCATATGGGTGTGCGCGCAAATTACAACGTAAACCACGCCCTCACATTGAGCTACTGGTTGACCAATGGTACTCAGCAAACAGAAGCGTTCAATAACTTCAAGGACGAACTAATCGGCTTGACCCTCGCCCCTCGTAAAAACGTAATTTGGACCGTAAACTACTACCTGGGACAAGAACATCCCGACGTGACGTTCTACAACAATTCTGCGTTTAACACCCCGCCTCCCGCGTCGAACCTTCCCACCCTGCAAGGTGTCTCGTTTACACCCATTCAGCCTGCGCCAGAAGGACGGCTGCACATCATCGACAGCTATGTGACCTGGCAGCCGTCGCCGAAGCTGACGCTGGCACTCGAAGGCGATTATGTGGTCCAGCGCCTATTCCGTAACTCGTCGCCAGCGCACACTGACGGAGCGGCGGCATACGGGCGGTATCAGCTTACGCCCAAATTCGCAATTGCCGGCCGTGCGGAATATCTGTCTGACCGGGGTGGTCTGTTCAGCGGCGCTACCCAGGCCTTGAAAGAAGCGACGTTGACGATGGAGTACAAGATCGCCGAAGGGTTCGTAATGAGAGAGGAATGGAGGCGTGATTCCTCAAATCAACCCTATTTCCTTACGAACACATTGGGAGTCCTGAAAAAAGAGCAGAACACGGCCACGCTGGGGCTCGTCTGGTGGTTCGGACAAAAGAGCGGATCCTGGTAAAAGGTCATCCGGAGTATTTCCGCGCGCAGCGAATCAGTTCTTTCGTCAATCCCGGTATCGCCGATTCCGCGCTGGCCGGCTCTTCGTACTCGAGCGCCAAGTAACCTTTGTATCCAGCCTTCGCGAACATACTCGCCAGCCGATCCCAATCCGCTTTCTCCTTCGTTCCGTCAACTCCTGCAATGTGCTGCTTGAAGTGCACGTTGGTTGCATAGGGGATGCACTTCTCTACCTGCGAATAGCCGTCCTTGGGAAAGTTTCCAGTATCGAGATTGATGCCAACCCACGGCGATGCGGTCCGCTTCACGATCTCGAGAGTCGGCTCGGCGGTGGTTGTCAGCCCGCCGTCATCCTCCACGCCTAAGATGATGCCTTTGCTTCCGGCATAGTCAGCCGCGCGTTTGAAAACCTCCACTGCCCAGTCAATGGACTGCGCTTCCGTGGCCCCCTTTGGAATCGATCCTCCAAATACGCGAACGTGGCCCGCACCAAGTTTTTGAGCGACATCCACCCACTTCTTGGCAGTCTCAACTTCCGCTGCTTGCAACTCCGGAGTCGGCTGGCACAACCGTACCCGCGTCGCGATGCTGTGGAGTTGCACAGCTTCTTTGTACGCGGTCTTGCGCAAGCTTGCCAGGAATGCATCCGATGTATCGGGGAACCAGTAAACAGTGGTATCGAGTCCATCGAGCCCCAATTCCGAAACGTATCGGATCAGCGCCTCGTAAGTCATCGTCTTGGCTTCAAGCTGCTTGCGGTATGAGTAGGCTACCAGTCCGGCTCGGATGCGGCTCTTGGAAGTTTCGGGTTCCGCCCGGAGCGGCCCTGCCGTCGCCAGAGCCGGTATGGCCTTCAGGAGGTCGCGTCGGTTCATACTTGCGCTGGAATCATATAAGACTCCCGGTAGTCCCGCGTCATCAATGCGTTGGCTTGCTCATCACCGAGCGCTCTGCCGTTCGATTGGGCCACGCGAATCGTGCGTCCCGTGCGATAACTGATGTTCGCGAGATGTACGAATGCAGCCGACCGCGCTCCGATGGCGATATCGGCGTGTAGCAGCTTGTAGTCGCGGGCGCGAATCGCATCCAGGAAATTTTTCATGTGCGGGGTGGTGGCCCACTCATCGGTTTCCTTCGCCTTCTCGTCCATCACTTGCTGATACTTCTCCTTGCCGCCAGCCGATGCCCCGAGAGTGGCGTCGCCTCGAACGTTGCCTGCAGTGCTCTTATAAACCTGGAACCCGGCATTGTCTACAACCAGGAAACCCTCTTCGCCGAAGAAGATGTTGCCGGTGTAGTTAGGCTTTAGACCTGCCACCAGGCCCTCGGGCGGAGTCGGCAGATTGCGCACGTCGAACGTGATCTGGGCGTCTCCGAAGTCAAACGTTGATTGCAGCGTGTTCGGAGTTTCCTGATCGTCCTTCCAAACGAACTTCCCGCCATTGGAGGAAACCGACACGGGCCAACCGGTGCGGCCGAGACCCCACAAACAGATATCCATCTCATGAATGCCTTGATTGCCGATATCGCCGTTTCCGGTGTCCCAGAACCAATGCCAGTTGTACGCGGACTTGTTTTTGCTGTACGGCTTCCACTGCGCGGGACCAAGGAAACGATCCCAATCGAGGCCGGACGGTGCTGGTTCATCGGGCGTGTGGCCGATAGAAAAGCGCCGTCGATAACACAGCCCGCGGGCGTGGTAGAGCGGCCCGATGACGCCGTCGCGGAGCTGTTTCATCGCCAACATCTTGTGCTGGATGGACCGGCTCTGCGATCCAACTTGGACCATGCGATTGTACTTGCGCGCGGCCGCCACCATTTGTCGGCTTTCATAAATGTTGTGGCTGGCAGGCTTCTCCACGTATACATCCTTGCCCGCCTGGCAAGCCCAGATGGTGGCGAGAGCGTGCCAATGGTTGGGTGTGGTGATGGAGACCGCATCGATGTCCTTCGATTCGAACATCGCACGCATATCGTCGTATTCTTTCGCGTCCTGGTTCTTCAGCTTGCGAACCAACGCCGCGCCACGCTCGCGAGCCGCCTGGTTAACGTCGCACACAGCGGCGATTTGGCAATCCGAATCGAGCGATGAGTAGTACTTGATGTGATCCGTGCCGCGGCCGCCGATTCCGACCTGGCCAATTCGGATCCGATCGTTCGCGCCGAGAATGGGGAATCGGGCCGTTGCGATTGCCGCTGCTGCGACCTGCACTATTTGACGTCTGCCTGGTTGAGTAAGCACGAGATGAAGCGTATCACGTTTGATAGAATCGGCCTGCTATGAAAGATTTCAAGAACAAGGTTGCCGTGGTTACAGGCGCGGCGAGCGGGATCGGTCGCGCGCTGGCGGAGCGTTTTGCTGCCGAGGGAATGAAGGTGGTGCTGGCCGATATCGAGGAGCCCTTGCTAGAGTTGGCTGAACAGGAGTTGAAAAAACAGGGTGCCGCCGTGCTTGCAGTTGCGACGGATGTTTCCAAGCTTGCGAATGTGGAAACGCTCGCGCAGCAGACGCTCTCCGCGTTTGGCGGAGTACACATCGTTTGCAACAATGCTGGCGTGGCTTCAGCCCCCGTGCCAATGTGGCAGAGCACCATGCGCGACTGGGAATGGGTAATGGGCGTTAATCTGTGGAGCGTGATTCATGGCATCCGCGTGTTCACGCCAATTCTTCTGAGTCAAGGCACGGAGGGGCATATCGTGAATACTGCGTCGATTGCGGGTCTGCTCTGCAATCCTTTCATGGGGATTTATAATGCGACCAAGCATGCTGTCGTGGCGATCTCCGAGACGTTGCATGCCGAACTGGCCGTTGCCGGCGCGGCTGTCAAAGTCTCGGTGCTGTGTCCCGGGTTCGTTCAAACGCGCATAGGGGAGTCCGAGCGCAACCGTCCAGCTGAGCTTACGGATTCTGCGGCTCCACAAGCAATCTCGCCCGCAGCGGAGCGTATCCGTGCAATGCTGGCTGCCGGCCTGCCACCCGCAGAGGTGGCGGAACGCGTGATGGAGGCGATCCGGGCGGAGAGGCTGTACATTTTGACGCACCCTGAATATTCGCATTTAGTGCGTGAGCATGGGGAGGAAGTTGCGGCGGAGCGTAATCCGAATCCCGATAGCTTGGCCATGTTCACGTCAGCCCCAAGCGCAGCCAAATAACTCAGAACTTTTCATTCGCGGGATTCGTAGGGATGACCAAGGAGCTCCCATGAAGCACATTTTTCTTTTGACACTGGCGACGGTAGGTCTGATGGCATCGGACGCTACTGGCACTTGGACCGGCACTTTGACGCTTACCAAGGCTGAAGGCAGTCAAGAATCCCATTCCGCTTATCTGGTTTTAAAGCAGGAAGGGGCCAAATTGAGTGGCACGGCCGGTCCGGATGCCAACGAGCAGCACGCGATTGAAAACGGCAAAGCGGAGGATGGGAATCTCACTTTCGAAATCAAGGAGGAGAGCGTGATGAAATTTGTCTTGAAGCAAGAAGGCGATGAGATCAAAGGCGATATCAAGCGCGAGCACGACGGTGATGCGCAAATCGCTAAGCTGAACGTAAAACGCGACAAGTAGTCTAACGAGGGCAGCTCAGATCAAGATTCCGAACGTTCAATACCTTTTTGCAGGTTAAAGCTCCGATAGCTCCGATATATTCGGAGAAACAAATCGCCACCCGCCTCTAAATTCAAAGTCGGGCTCACAGTCCATGCCACCAATGAGCCCTTTCACCATTCCATTCTTTAGGCTGAAGCTCCACAAGATCCGAAGGATTGAGCCCCCTGCCGGTAGTGGCTCATTCCTTTCAATGGAGATTGTCACTCGCTCCGCACAAAAATCGGCGCCGAACTTTGAAGCACAATTCTTACTGGCTTCTGAAGGTGCAGCTTTGATCACCAGCGGAGTTGTGCTTACGATATCAAGGTACAGCTTCATGAATTCCGCCCAACCGCTTGGCTGAAATAATCGCGAATACCGCGCTAGCCCGGTTGACCGAATCACATCGAGCAACTGATCATACGCATCTGCAAAGGGCGAATAGCCGTTGAGCCTCTGCTAATTGTGCATCGGTTGGCGTTTGCCAGCCAATTAATGTTTCGCAATTCGCATGAAAGTAGTCCAGTGGAGTTTGTGCCCAGCCCCGATCCAGCTTACCGTGCGCGGGCCAGCTGAGGAATAATCAAGTTGCGCAACCTTGATGCCAAGTAGGCAAGTTGATACTTGGTTTCGAGCGGTTTCTGAAACTCTGCTTTCAACTCATCGATTACATGAACAGGATAGATGACTTTTGCCATGTTGTGAGCCTTGTATTTTTAACAATAGGCTTCCGTCAATTCCGCTTCGCGCCCTGCAATTACTCGTATTCTCCAGCCACACGACAAGCGAAAATATTGGAACTTGATCTAAAGGTTCGCGACCACCATCGCCCTCTAACACCTTTTCCGCTACTCACTGGCGAGTGCCCGGCGGACTACTGCAGGTTCTTTGGCGATGACGGTCAAGTATGAGCGCGCGGCCGAGTCTGGCTGACGTCCACCTTGCTCCCACTCCTGCAGCGCGCGCTTGCTAATGCCGTAAGTTCTTGAAAATTCCGCCTGCGACATCTTCACGCCTTTGCGAATGGCCTTTACATCGATCGGCTTCGGCCAAACTTGCTCCAGTTCGATCTTGCCGCGCTGGTGAGCAAGGACCAGCTTCATTCCCTCGATCAGGTCCGCTCCGAACGATCTTGTTTTCGCTGCTTTCTTTGGCATTCTATTGCACTCCTTTTAAATAAGCTGCGATCTTCCGCAACTCGTTCTTTTCGTCCGCAGTCAGATCGACCTTTGCATTCTTGGCATAACACCGGAGAAGATAGATTCGAGCGTCAATCACTACGTACAGGTAAATGATCCGTGCGCCGCCGCGCTTACCTTTGCCCTT
>JANXQZ010001244.1 GCA_025353235.1 Bryobacterales bacterium | reverse complement strand
GCCGCCCGCTGCGATCGCAACAGCACACAATCGCTTGTTCGTGTTGCGAAGCTGTACTTCTAGAAGAGACTGGGTGTTCAGATTGCTGCGCAACGCCGCGATGGTTTCGACGGCGCGCAAGCGTCCGCCGACCAGGATGGCGACACGGTCGGCAAGGAGGTTGACATCCGAGAGAACGTGCGAGGAAAAGACGATTGTCTTGCCCAGTTCCTTGAGAGAGGCGAGAAAGGCACGGAAACCGGACGCTCCTTCCGGATCCAAACTCGCGGTGGGCTCGTCGAGCAGGAGAATCGGAGCATCCGCCAGGATGGCCACGGCAATGCCGAGCCTTTGAATCATCCCGCCCGAGAATTCGCTCACCAGGCGGTCCGCTGCGTCACCGAAAGCGCACCGTTCAAGAGCGGCTTCGACGCGGCATAAGGGCAGATTGCGCAGGCGGCGATAGAAGTCCAGAACCTCGCGCGCGGTCACCTGCTCCGGGAAAGCGACACGCTGCGGGAGGTAACTGATCGCAGCTCTACAGGCGACTGGTTTGCTGGAAAGGTCGATGCCGTTGATGCGAATCCGGCCCACGGACGGGATCACCAAGCCAGCAAGGCACTTGAGCGTGGTTGTCTTGCCGCTCCCATTCGGGCCGAGAAGGGCGAAGGTCTCGCCGGGATCAACGCCGAAAGATATGCCGTCTAGGGCCGTGACGCTTCCAAACCGTTTCTCCAAACCGCCCACCTCGATCATCGCTTTCGTCCCCTCCACATAATCCACGCTGCTATTAGAAACATCGATGCTGGAACCCCGGCCCAGGCCGCCGAGCCGTGCTGGACCTTCAGGCCCTCGGGGATCTCCATCTGTACGCCGACTGGTTTCATTAACGGGTAGCGATCGAATTCATGCGACCCTTCAATGACTGGGAAGCTTTGCTCGGCGGCCGCCAGCGCTTGCGCCGCCGGACTGAAAAAGTAGATCCGAAGGCGCGGACGGTTGCCCTCCAGATGCTCGAAGAGGTTCTGTATCCGGAACGGCACATCGCCTATGCCGTTTCCGTCGAGATCGTACCCCTTATAGTCGCTCCAATAATTCCCGGTTCCGTCGCGGTCCCATCGAATGTTGCTGGTCTTGCCGATGATGCGGATGGGGCTCAGGTTCGCGACAAAGTTATTGCCGGCGAAATCGTTGCGCTCGGCGCTGGAAAATGCTTCGATAGCCGTGTCGTTGGAGGCGATGAGATTCCGTTCAAAGCGGCTGTCGCGCAGAGACTCCATAAAGATTCCGACGACGTTATCAACGAAGAGGTTCTGTTCGGACACGCAGTTCTGGCTGTCCTGGAAGAGCACCCCGAAGGAACTAAAGCCGCGGTTGTGAACAAAAGCGTTACGCCGGAACTGAATATTGCGCGAATACATGATGGCCGCACCGGCGACGTTGTTTTCGAAAATGTTGTCCTCGAAGATGTTGTCATTTGAGTACATGTAGTGGAGGCCATAGCGCACACCGAAGACGCGGTTGCCGCGTATCACGCTCCGGTCGGCATTCTGCAGATACATGCCATCGCGCATGTCGGTGATCGTGTTCCGCACAATCGTATTGCCGGCGGAATTCCAGATATGAATGCCGGCGCCGCGCTCGCCGAAGCCTAGCTCCTTACGCCCGAAGAGCAAGTTGCCTGCGATGGTATTGTGGCTCGACTGGAAGAAATAGATTCCAAAAAGCACGTCGCTGAGCCGATTGTTTTCCACGCGGTTGCCGTCCGATTTCAGTAGAATGCCGGAATCTTCTTCGACCAGCATTCCCCCGCTGTGCTCGATGCGGAACTTGCGGATCGAGCAGCCAGCGGCCATGACCGTGACGACGCTTCCCTTTCCGGGACCGCGCAGCACGGGCCAGTCGATACCCTCGAGGGCGATGGGCTTATCGAGGATCAGGTTGCCTTGGTAGGTCCCGCCACGCACTTGGATCGTATCGTTGGCGGCGGCCTGGCGAATGGCCTCACGAACGTCCGCGAACTGGGCGCCCGAGCCTACTACCAGGGTGCGTGCATGAAGCACGCACCCGACCGAAACCACCAGCCATATTCGCACAAAGCTCACCACAATGACCCGTCTAGACCGTCTGACGGGCGGACAGCAGGAGCGCAACAATCATCAGTATCAGAGATGCGGCAATCAAATAAGTTGCCGGGCCCGGATAGTTATTCACGGAAAAATTCGCGATTTGTTGCGTCCCGATCAGTGGCGGCGAAAAAGGCGCCACCTTGATGGCTGCCGTCGGGTCCAGAACATGGCCGTATTGGTAAAGCCGATGGCCGAAGCTCCAGAGTGAGAACAGCGCAAAGTAGAAGAACAGCACCACCAGATCGACGAGCTTGGAAATTTTCCCGAAAGCAATCGCACGAAGTGCCAGCAGCACAAAAGCGCCGATGCCGAAGGGCAACCATTTGAATTCGCTGAAGTCGCTTTCGAGCAGCGGACGCATGCCGATATAGTGGTTTAGACTATTGATCTCCCGAAGATCATCCCGGTTGTTGCTATGCCCTCCTTGTAGCGTATAGGAGTAGATTTTCAGGACCAAGCCGTCCGGGAACTGGTTGGAATAGAGCGTCATCTGATATAGCGGGAAGAGGAAGGAAGGTATCAGTAGCACTGCGGCCACCAACAGCAGAATGCGGCTCCGCAACTGGATCGGCAGCTCGAAGAAACGGTTCGCCCTCTCTAGCCAGTTCTCGGTCATTACTTGCTCCCACCCGGGA
>JANXQZ010001240.1 GCA_025353235.1 Bryobacterales bacterium | reverse complement strand
GTTCCCTCGGGTCTTCTCTTCCATTTCGGCGAGGAAAGTGACCGGCCCAAGCCCGACATCCGCCTAGCCCGGCATTCCATCGACATGCTTGCCATGCTGGAAGAGAAGACCCGAGGGAACGTGAGCATCGAGGAAAAGCGGCTGGTGGAAAATTCCCTCACCGAACTCCGATTCCGCTACATTCAAGCCCTGGAGGAGAGCGGAAAGCAGAAGGAAGCGCCTGCCGTGGAGGCTCAAGCGACCGACCAGGCCCCCTCCTAATGGCTTCGGGGACGCTCAGCATCACGGTGCTGGGTTCGGGAACCAGCACTGGAGTCCCCACCATCGGGTGCCACTGCGCGGTGTGCACGTCGGCAGACCCGCGGGATCAGCGCCTGCGTCCGTCCATTCTGATTACCTACAACGAACGAAGCGTGATCGTCGATACTACGCCGGATTTTAGACAACAGGCGCTGCGGTCCCAGATGAAACGCCTGGACGCCATCGTATTCACCCACGCGCATGCCGATCACATCATGGGGCTGGACGACGTGCGGCCCTTCAATTTTCGGCAGGGCGGCGTGATTCCCATCTACGGCTCGGCTGAAACGCTGGAAGCCGTGCAACGCTGTTTCCGGTATATCTTCGACGGGCGCAAGTCCGAGTCGTCCGTGCCTCGTCTGGTTCCGCACGTTTTCAGCGATGAACCAATCGATCTGTTCGGGCTTGACTTCATTCCGATCCGGCTCGATCACGGCAGCGGAACGGCGCATGGGTTCCGCTTCGGCAGTGCAGCTTACCTCACCGATCATAGCGACATCCCCCCCGAATCGATGGACAAGCTGCGAGGGCTCGACGTGTTGTTTTTGGACGCTCTGCGCCACAAACCCCACCCGACTCATTCCACCGTGGAACGGTCCTTGAGAACCGCTCGGATACTCGAGCCGAAGCGGGCTTTTCTCACTCACCTGTGCCATGACTTGGGACATGCGAGCACCGAGGAGCAACTGCCGCAGGATGTCCGTTTGGCTTTCGATGGCTTGCAAATCCAAACGTCCCAGGCCGGCTGCGGGACTTTCCCCGCATGATCGTTCGCAAACTCGCCGAGGTGCCGGATCACTTTGGTCCGTCGGCGCTGACCATCGGCAACTTCGACGGGCTGCATGCAGGGCATCGGCAAATCATGCGGCGCGTGGTTGAGATCGCGAAAGGGAACGGGTGGAAGTCCACCGTGCTCACCTTCGATCCGCATCCGACAAGACTGGTGGCGCCGGATCGGGCGCCTCGGCTGCTGACCACTCCGGAGCAACGCTGCGCCTTAATGCGCCAAGAGGGAATTGAGCGGATCGTGATCCTGCCCTTCACGCATGAGATCGCGATGCTGACGCCGGAGGAGTTCGTCGGGCGAATATTGGCCGAGAAGTTGGATACCCGGGCGGTCCTGGTGGGGGAGGATTTCCGCTTCGGACATCGCGCGGCTGGCAACGCGGAAACTCTGCGCGAGTTGGGCGTGCGGTACGGATTTACAACCGAGATGCTAGCGGCAGTAAAACGGCGCAATCGCATTGTATCGAGCAGCGAGGTGCGGCGGCTTGTCGAATCCGGAAACGTGTCGCTCGCCTGCCGGTTCTTAGAGCGTCCATTTGCGCTTGAGGGCCGGGTGGTCGCGGGACATGGAATTGGTGCGAAGCAAACCGTGCCGACGCTGAATCTTGAGACGGACGCCGAGGTCTTGCCAGCCGTTGGAGTTTACATAACCCGAACCTTCGATCGGGGTTCGCATCGGAATTGGGAGTCGATCACTAACGTTGGGTACCGCCCCACTTTCGGCGGTGACCGCTTGACCATTGAGACCTTTCTGCTGTCGCCCTTCAACGGCGAAACTCCGGATGAGATTCGGGTCGAGTTTCTGCATCGAGTTCGAGAAGAGCGAAAATTCGAGGATGCCGAAAAGTTGAAGGCTCAGATTCTCAAGGATGTCGGGCGGGCTCAGACTTACTTTCGGCGAAGCAAGGTCGTCGGACAAGCGCTTTAAAATAGCCTCGCCGCCCAACCCGCTGCGTCAAGAGCTAAGCTGGATGCATGGGATGGAACCTACCGATCATGAAAAGAGAGCTCACAGCCGGAATCGGCATCGCGGCGCTTTGTTTAGCGTTTGCAGGATGTAAGAAACCGGTCGCCAGTGCAGCGCCCCCGCTTCCGAGGCCCGAGGTTGCCGCAGCCCCGGCATCCGCACCGCCCAGCGA
>JANXQZ010001231.1 GCA_025353235.1 Bryobacterales bacterium | reverse complement strand
AAGCTGACCAAGAATATCGGGTTCGGCGTTGTCTTCCGGGCGAGAGAAATGGAAGAGAAATGGGACGTCGACTTATACAACGATCGACTGTACCTAAGTCGCAGCTGGACAGGTGATCTGGCATTGGTGGCCGACGTGCGAAGAACGCCCGGATCTCTGAAGATGTCAACAGGGCACGGGCAAGTATCGAACCCGAATTATTCCCACATGATCATCCGCGACATCGATTTTCTGGTTAAGACGTACCTTTTAGATCGTGAGGTTCCGCACTCACTACCTCCTGATTTGCCGCCATCCGAAAGAGCCATTGTTGCCTATTCCTTCAGCGTCTTTGGTCGAGCAGCAGCGTTCGCGACTTACGAAGACACTACGAAAATCTATTTAGATTAGAGATCAGCAGAGGCGTGAACGGTAGCGGAGCTGGAACCACCGGAACTCACTGCGAGAGCGCTTTCACGAACTCGTAGAGGAAAGTCTGACCCTCATAAAACGAGCGGACCAGCATGCGCTCGTCCCGGCCGTGCGCGCGGACATCATCGCGGTCCTGAAAGAACCCCTGAACCCCGTAAGTCGGAATCCCGGCGACACGCAAATACCTTCCATCCGAGCCGCCCACCGCCATCGTAGGCACCGTGACAACTCCGGGCCACATCGTATCGGTAACCCTGTTGAACGCTTTGGTGATGTCAGGCCGCAAAGGAGACGCTGGGCTGGCACCCTCGCTGACCGTGATCGTGATCTTTACCTGGTCGTCGGCGATCAACTTAGTCAATTCGGCCACCACCCGTTCCACCGAGTCGTCCGGCAGCAGGCGACAATTGACGTTTGCGGCGGCTAGTTGCGGCAGCGCGTTGCTGGCATGTCCGCCTTCGAGCTGGGTAGCGACGCACGTCGTTCGCAGCATGGCATTCAGCGGTGCGGACGCCTCTGCGATGCGGCGCATGGCCTCACGATCGCCCTCGGCCACCGCAGCCATGTCTGCGGCCAGATTGCCAGAAGAGGTCTTCGCCGCTTGCCGGAAGTATTCGCGAGTGATGTCGTTCAGGTGGAAATCGAACTGGAAATCGGCGAGGCGATGCAGGGCGTCTGCGAGGTGATAGATGGCGTTATCCCTCACGGGGCGCGCGCTGTGACCGCCTTTATTGCGAACTTCCCAACGTAAATTCACGAACTGCTTCTCGGCCAATCCCATGTCGTTCTCGACGCGCTTGCCGTCTACCAACATGCCGCGCGCACCTTCGTTGAGGGCAAACTCGGCGTCAATCAGATCCCGGTGTTTGCGCAGTAGCCAGTCGACGCCGTTGTAGGGTCCACCGCCTTCCTCGTCAGCCGTAAGCGCCAGGATCAGATCGCGGTCAGGCTTATAGCCCTCGCGCCTGAATCGCAGCAGAGTGGCGACCCAAGCGGCGGCCTGCGCTTTGTCGTCTGCGGTACCGCGCCCGTAGAAGTAGCCGTCTTTTTCGAGAAAGATGAAGGGATCTACTGTCCAATCTTCGCGCCGCGCCTCGACCACGTCGATGTGCGCCAGAAGAAGGATAGGCTTGCGCGCACCCGTGCCCCGATAACGCACCACCACGTTGGCCTTCGTCGGGATGGCGCCGCCCACAAAAATGTCGGAGGCCGGGAACCCGGCCGCTTTGAAACGGGCCGCGACTGACTCGGCGATGGGCGTCGTGCTGCCGGTGGTGAACCCCGACTTTACCTCAATCATCTGCTTGTAGATCTCACGCGCTAATTGTTGTTCAGCAACGGGGGGCATGGTGTTGGCGGCCCAAGCGCGCATACACAATAACGACAAGAGTCCTAGACGCATTGCGCCATTGTGCCATAGGTGAGCACGCGGCATCCCGGCCGATCCTTTCTCCAAACGCATCTAAACAAAATCCGCCTTCCCGCCGATATAGGCTCATGGCAAATTGGTCTGAACATTTCCTGACATCCACTCTCGACGAGGTCACTCTCTCGCAAGTCGAAAATCAGCAGTGGTACAAGGAGCTGCAGCGCAAGACCAATGCCCTGATGGACAGCAAGCTTGCCAAGCAAATTGGGCCTGAGGAGTACGCCACGAATCGCAAGGCGGCCAATGACGAGATGGCGGAGTGCCGACGGCGCAGGGCGATCCTGGCGAATGAAATCTTTAATCGCAAACGCCCGGTGCGAGTCGCCGCCGTGTATGAGTAACGTGCGCGTATCGCGATAAGATAAAGTATGGCCTGCAAAGAATGTGAACAGCTGTCGAGAGCTGAAATAGACGCTACCCGTCAGGTTGCCCATGCCGAGAGTCGCCTTCAGGCTTACAGCCCCGAGCCGCCTTATGGCGAAGCGGCCGCCCAACGCTTGAAAGGTTTCCAGCAGGCGCTCGAATCGTCCCGCAACACCGAGTTGGAGATGCGCGCCAGAAGAGTCGCACACAGCCAAACTCATATGATGTCCCTTTCCTATTAAAACAGCCCTACTTCGTCGTAAACAGGTCCTGTTGGGCTTGCTTGGCGTACTGCTCCAAATCCGCCGTTGGCACCGTAACCAGCGTCTTCTCGATATCCTCGCCGCTTTCGATCATGCGTTTCAGATGGATCGCCGCGAGTTTCATACACCACGGGTCAGTCAGCGGCAGCCCGAGCTTCTTGGTCAGCGCCAGCAAATCGGGATGGCGAAGCGCGATCACCCGTTCCTGCCTGGGCTCATCCGTCGTAGACACTTCGAATTTTACGTCAACAGTGTCGGCATGGCGAATCGAGATGCCGGTCTGGAGCCAGCGAAACTCCACCTGCCAAGTGCGGCCAAAGGGGTCTGGACCTGCTGCAAACTGGCGAAAGTTCTGAATCATGTATCTCAATTCTAAACCGCTTCCAACTGTCGACATGAGACAATAAGGGCACGAGAATGGTTGCAGATGGAATCTTCTATGCCCTCGGCCTCGTCGCGGTGGGTGCCGCTGCCGGCTACTTGGCTGCTCCTGTTTTCGGCCTCCCATTCTACGTTCTAGCCGTTTTCTGCCTCTACTTCTTTCGCGATCCGAATCGGGAAATTCCCACCGGACCCGTGGCGGTTTCCCCCGCCGATGGCAAAGTGGTCAGCATCAAAGCGGACGATCCCTCGTTAACCCGCGTCAGCATCTTCCTGAACATTTTCGATGTTCATGTAAACCGGTCTCCAGTTGAGGGCCGAATTTCCAAGGTTCATTACCAGACTGGAAAATTCTTAGTTGCCAGCCGTGAACTCGCCAGCTCCCAAAATGAGCAAAACACCGCGACCGTTGTGCAGCCCGACGGCACTCAGGTAATCTTCTCCCAAATCGCCGGCTTGATCGCAAGGCGCATCGTGTTCCGCAAGAAAATCGGCGACACGGTGGCGAGGGGCGAGCGCGTGGGCCTCATCAAATTCGGTTCGCGGGTCGACGTGTTTCTTGGCCCCGAATGGGAGATTGCGGTTCAATCCGGCGATCGAGTCTCCGCCGGTTCGAGCATACTGGCGCGAAGAAAGGGATCCCATGCCGTCCTTTAGAGACCGGCTGATCGACCCGAAGTCGCCCGCCAGAAAGCCCCGACGGGCCGCATACGCTCTGCCTACTCTGTTCACCGCAGGCAACATTTTTCTTGGATTTATCGCAATCTTGAGAGCGTTCGAAGCCGCCATGCAGGGTGCATCCGGACATCTTGGACCCAACGAGAATCTTGCCGTTGCCGCGAAAGCCATCGGTGCAGCCGTAGTCTTAGATGGCTTGGATGGCCGCATCGCCCGCATGACCAACACCGTGAGCGATTTTGGCCGCGAAATGGATTCACTCGCCGATGTCATCACTTTCGGGATTGCGCCAGCCGTCCTCGCTTACACGTGGGGCGTACAATTCGTGCACCCGGGAGGACTCATCACTGACCACAGGGCCGGCTATTTCATCGCCTTTCTATTCCTGCTCTGCGGCTCTGTGAGGCTGGCGAGATTCAATGTCCAAACGAATCCGGTTCCGAAGAACCCGGGCCGTCCCGACCGCAAATATTTCGTGGGTCTCCCCATTCCAGCGGCGGCGGGTCTGGTTGCGGCAATCGTTTTTGCCGCTGACGGAGAACCCCTACAGGGGTGGACTTTTTCCGCTCTGTGGCTCGGAGTGTTGGGATTGCTGGGTTTTCTTATGGTCAGCACCTGGCGATACCCCAGCTTCAAGGATCTGAACTTGCACGGCCCGAGGTCGCCTCTGATTTTGATTCTTTTTGGCTCGCTGATCTACCTCATCTGGATATTTCCGCAGCCGGTGCTGTTAGTCATTTCGTGTACATATGTTGGAGCAGGCATTCTGATCCGGGCGGGCGGGCTCATCCGTCGCCGCGTTCGGCACACACCCGCTCCTGAGCGGCAGATCGGATGATAGGAGGAGCAACGTATGGCAAGCTCTAGGCACTCTTTATCCTTAACGAGACGCGGCGGAACGGTCGCAATCGTCGGCGGCGAATCGCTGCTCGGCAAAGACATCCGCGATGTCGTGGAGCACGCCGCCATTCCGGCCCAACTGAAGCTGATCAGCACAAGCGAGCACGGCACGCTGATCACCGAAGCAGGCGGCGAGCCCACCGTGATGACCGCCCTTCAGGCGGCTGACCTGGTCGCCGCTAAAGTGGTGCTGCTCGCGGGCACTCCCGAATCTAGCCGCAAGGCTTTCGAATTGCTCCAAAAGCGGGAGCCGATGCCGGTAGTGATCGATGCTAGCGGCGGACTTGAGGAGAATCCTCTGGCCCGCCTGCGGGCGCCTCAGGTGGAAACCTCCCGTCCCGATTCAGCGCAGGTCCAGGTGATCGGCCATCCTGCGGCCATCGCGCTGGCTTTGTTTTTGCGTCAGCTTAGGCAAGCGGGGCCGATCCGGTCCTGCGTTATTGAGATCTTCGAGCCCGCTAGCGAACGAGGTCAGCCAGGGTTGGACGAATTGCAGCAACAGACGGTGGGTCTCCTGTCGTTCCAGAAGCTGAAGAAGCAGGTTTACGACGTTCAGGTCAGTTTCAATTTGTTGCCGCAGTACGGCGAAGACGCCCCTCGCTCGCTCGAAGATATCGAATTGAATATAGACCGTCATCTGGCAAGTTTGCTTTCAAGTTCGGCTACGGATGTGCCGATGCCCTCGCTGCGTCTGATTCAGGCACCCGTCTTCCATGGATATAGCTTTTCACTCTGGGTTGAGTTTGAAAAAAATCCGGGTGTTCTGGCGATTTCGAAGATACTTGCGTCGAATCGGATCGAGGTTCGGGCCAATGGCGACGAGCCTCCCTCGAACGTCGGGATCGCCGGGCAGAGCGGCCTCACCGTTGGCGGGATCTCGGTGGACCGAAACAATGCCAGAGCATGCTGGTTCTGGATGGTGGCGGACAACTTGCGAATTGTCGCGGAGAATGCCGTCGAGGTAGCCCGTGAGTCGCTGGAATAGCTACGCGGGCATTCTCGCCCTACTGCTTTCTGGCTGCGGGTACCACGTTTCCGGAAAGGGAGACCTGCTGCCCAAGACCCTGCACAGCATCTGCATCCCAGCCTTCGACAACATCACTACCCGCTATAAACTAACGGACCGCTTGCCCGAGGCCATCACGCGCGAACTCATTGCCCGAACGCGGTATCGGATTGAATCCGATCCGAATCGGGCCGACGCGATTCTGCGCGGATCGATTGTAAATTACATCGCATATCCGACGCTCTTCGACCAGCGAACGGGGCGCGCTAGCGGTCTGCAGGCGAACGTGAGGATGCAGGTTAGCCTCATTGAGCGGGCCACCGGGAAAGTTCTTTTTACTCGGCCTACGTTCGAGGCCAAACAGCAGTATGAGATCAACACTACTCTAGACGCGCGAGCTTATTTCGAGGAAAGCGAAACGGCGCTCGACCGCTTGAGCCGCGATGTCGCTCGTGCTTTGGTGACGGCGATTCTGGAGAATTTCTGAGTCCGGAACAGTTTCTCTCGCAACTCCAGAAGCATTCCCCAGCTCCGGCTTATCTCTTCATCGGACCAGAGCCGTATCAGCGCGACCTGTGCCGCAAGGCTCTGATTGCGCGCGTGCTGAAGCTGGAGGATGCCGAAGATGGGCTTACCCGCCACGACCTGGATGAGACGCCTCTCAACGCAGTGCTGGACGATGCGCGGTCGCTCTCCCTGTTCGCTTCGAGCCGCGTGATCTGGGCAGCTGGGGCCGAGGCGGCCCTGCCCAGGCGCGTTACCGAGACCACCGAAGAGGGATCAGCCGGCGCAGCCATCGCCGATTTTATTCGCAACGCTCCGCCCGGCGTGGTTCTGGTTTTTGATTGCGGGCGGTTCGATTTCGATGGCGAGGACAAGGCCAAGCTGGACCGGGTGATGAAGTTCTACTCGGCGATTCATGAGCAGGTTGAGTTTCGCCCGTACAGCCCGGAAATGGCGCGGCGGTTGGCTCAAGAAACTGCCCGGCGTTTGGAGTTGCAGATCGGCGTTTCAGAACTTGGATTCCTCATCGAAGCGCTCGGGGCTGACGCCGCGCGCATCGTGAGGGAGCTTGAGAAGCTCAGTCTCTATGCGGGAACGGAACGGAAGGTCACCATTGACGATATCCGCCAACTGGTTCCCAACGCGCAAGCAACCACGATCTTCGCGCTGGTGAATGCGCTGGGGCGAGGGGACCGCAAGAAGTCGCTCGATTCACTCGATACGTTGATGCGGGATGGGGAATATCTTCCGCTGGCTTTGACTTTTCTGGCTACTCAGTTCCGCCTGGCTCTCGTGGCCCAAGAGGCCAATCTGAAGACGTCGCAGCAGATCCAAACGTATTTCACGAAACAAGGCATTCGCATGTGGCGCGATCGGGCGGATCAGTTGCAGCAGACGCTCTCGGTCTTTTCCAAAGACAAGCTAGGCGCTGCGATTGAGAAAGTATCCTGGGCGGACCGTGCCCTGAGAGATACTCGGCCCGACGATCGCGTCGTGATGGAAGATCTAGTTCTAAGTTTGACGCGGACTTAGACCGGTCGACCGGCATCTAGTGCCAACCACTTAGCCGCTGGGAGTACTCCAGCCTAGTCCACTTTGTTTTTGCTAACTTCTTTTATTTCTATCTCATAGCGAAAGTTTCTTGAGAGCAATCCCAGCTTTCACTACTAAGTTATTTCAGAAACAATTTATAAGCTGTGCCTGCCTCGCGAGCCGTTCGATCGCGTGGCCGCTCTCACTTGTCTAAGTGGAACTTTATCTATGAGGCAAACAGAAAATGATTAATCGCTTTGGAATTATGCTTTCACATGCTGGCGCGGCGCTCCTATTCGCGACGGTTTCCGCCCAAGCCGCAACGGTGACTTACAACGATGTCACGAGCTGGCTCAGCGCCACCACGGGAGATACGAACATCAGCT
>JANXQZ010001203.1 GCA_025353235.1 Bryobacterales bacterium | reverse complement strand
CTCGAGACTGGGCGCAAGCTGCCGTTCTACAACCAGAACGCATCGGTGAACGCGGCTTCGGATTTTAGCCCGGATAGCCAGAAGCTCTTCATTTATTCGACGGCTGGCGGCAACTCCACTCAAATTTTCGAAACGCGAGCGGACGGCAGCAACATGCGCCGGATCTCCAACTCGCGAGCGATCGATGTGGAGCCGAAGGTGAATCCCAAGACCGGCGCGGATCTCGTGTTCGTATCGGATCGCGGAGGGCTGCCGCAAATATATAGAATGAGTACTGACGGGTCGGACCTCGTGCGTCTGACCAACGGTGAAGGGGAGGCAGTGAATCCCTCCTGGAATCCAGACGGGCAACATATCGCATTTGCCTGGACGCGCGGGTTTGACCCGGGCAATTACAACATTTTTGTGATGGACGTCGCCAGCCGGGAAGTGATTCAACTGACCCACGGCGAGGGCCGCAATGAGAACCCGAGCTGGGCGCCGGACGGCATCCATTTGGTGTACTCTTCTAAACGTGGCCGATCAACGCAGATCTGGACGATGTTGGCCGATGGAACGAGTCAAAAGCACTTGACGACTCAGGGAAACAACGAAAAGCCCGTTTGGGGCAGGGTAAGCAGTCATTGAACAAATTAGCCAGAGGAGAGAATGAAAGGATGAGCCAATTTCGAGGATCGCAGCTTGCAAAAGTTAGCAGCGTCTTCTTGACGCTGATGTTGCTGATATCGGCCGCAGGATGCAAGAAGAAGGTGCCGCCTCCAGCGCCGCCTCCACCGCCCCCGCCGATTGATCGCCCGGCGCCCGCGCCAACGGTGAGCAAGCCCGCAATCAACAGCTTTTCAGCCGAGCCAACCCGGATTGAGAAAGGACAGGCCGCAACGCTGCGGTGGTCCATCAGCAACGCCACGGATATGACGATTGACCAGAGCATTGGCGCGGTTCAAAGCCAAGGGAGTCGCCAAGTTTATCCGAGCGCTACCACTACATATAGTTTGATCGCCAATGGGCCGGCAGGTTCCGATACTCGTTCGGTAACCGTGGAAGTGAGCAGCGCTCCGCCGCCTCCGCCTACGGCGCCTACTGTTCAGCCTACGTTGAATGGTCAGGAGATGCTGGTTCGCGAAGGCCAGGATGCGTACTTCGATTACGATAAAAATGATATTCGCGCCGACGCCAGCCAAGCGCTCACCTCCGACGCTGACCTGTTAAAGCGGGTGTTCGCCAGGGAACCCGCCTTGATCGTCATCATCGAAGGCCACTCCGATGAACGGGGCTCGGCGGAATATAACCTGGGCTTGGGCGATCGGCGCGCGACCGCCGCCAAAGAGTTTCTTGTTCAGTTAGGCGTTCCGGTGGACCGACTGAAGACGCTCAGCTATGGCAAAGAGCGTCCGCAGTGCACGGAAGCCACCGAAGATTGTTATCAGAAGAACCGGCGCGCCCATCTCACCGTCGGCCAGTAATCAATTCAGTGATCGGGCGGGGCTTGTTTCTTGCAAGCCCTGCCTAACTTGAAAGGAGTCTACGTATGAAACTATTTCGCACGCTAATCTTTGCCGGAATTATTCCCCTTGCTTCGGGCGCCAACAAGGAGATGATAGAACTGCAGCGGGATATGATGACCCTGCAGGATCAGGTGCGCCAGATCAACGACAAATTGACCGTCCTGACCACTCTGCTGCAGGGTTCCCTAGAGACAAACAGGCAGACGAATATCTCCATGGGCACCATGCAGGAACGTCTCGAGGGCTCGATCAAGCAGCAGCGCGAAGGCGTGGCGGGACCGGTTACCGCAGTGGGCCAGAAGCTGGATCAGATGTCGGAAGATTTCCGGGGCGTTCGCGAAAACGTGCTTGACATCAATTCCCGCATGGGCAAGCTGGATGCGAAAATCACAGATCTGCAAAGTGTTATTCAGACGGTGAAAGCGATGCCGCCGCCACCTCAGGCTATGAACCCGGGCCAGGATACGGCCAACTCGGGTCCTGTCTCTTCCATGCCCCTGTCAACGCCCCCGGTCAGTTCCGCGCCGGTTCGCACAGCCACTCCGCCCGCCGGAATGCTGGCCGAGACCACCTACACGAACGCTTACAGGGACTACATTGCGGGAACGTACGATTTAGCTATGCAGGAGTTCAGCGATTATTTGCGGTACTTCCCGACTACTCAGTTCGCTCCGAACGCGCAATACTACATCGGAGATATTTATTATCGGCGCAAGGATTACGACAATGCAATCCAGGCGTTCGACGCAGTGCTTGAGCATTTCTCGGATAATACAAAAACCGGGGACGCCCACCTGATGAAGGGCAGGAGTCTGCAAGCTCAAGGCAAGCGCGATGCGGCGAGTAGGGAGTACAAAGAGATCATCTCGCGCTATCCCGACAGCGATGCTGCCGCGAAAGCGAAAACCCTTTTGAGGGAGCTGGGGCTTTCCCCTAGCTCTTCCTCGAAACCGAAAGCGCGCAAAAGACGTTGAAACTCCGTATTTTTCTCTCCTGCCTGTGCGCGCTCTCCGGCTGCGGCCGGCCCATCAACCGGAGCGCGGAGAGGCGCATCCGGGAC
>JANXQZ010001179.1 GCA_025353235.1 Bryobacterales bacterium | reverse complement strand
CGCGGCGCGTTCGGGCATGGATACGTGACTCATGATCGAGGTCATATTAATGATGCGCCCATACCCGTGACCCTTCATGTGAGGAACGAACGAGCGGCACATTAGAAAAACGCTGGTAAGGTTCGAATCGATGACGCTGCGCCATTCGTCGAGCGTAAAGTCCGGGACCTTCTTGCGAATGTTGATCCCAGCGTTATTGATCAGGATCTGCACGCCCCCGAAGTGCGCGAGCACATCTTTCTCAAGCTGGCGAACCTCGTTCTCGTCGGTGACATTGGTGCGGAAGATCTCCGCTTCCGCTCCTGCCTCCCTCACCGCGGCCGCCGTTGCGTTGAGCTGCTCCACATCCCTCGCCACCAACGCCAGGCGGGCTCCTTGCTGGCCTAGCGCAATGGCCATTGCCTTCCCCAATCCGCGGCTTGCACCAGTGATCACGGCCACGCGGCCGCTCAATTTCTTTTCCAAGTGAATGGTCTCCAGACGGCTATTGTATCCGGTTGTACTTCTTCAGAATTTCGCGCAAAGCGGCGTGGGGCAGCGCCGTGACCTTGTGGCCTTGGAAGCCCGTCATATCTTCCGCCGCGACCATCGCGTTCACGATCGCTTCCTCCACGGACTGTACCGTCGCCTCGAAGATCGGCCCCAACGCATCGTTGCGCAGCATATTGCTCGATTGATCCTATGAATTCGCGTTTCGCGGCGACTGGGGGCGGGTACCATGTGACATTGTCTGTGATATTCACGGATCAATCTTCGGCAGCGAGTCTCTCAAGATTCTCGGCGAAAAACGTTCTTTGACTTCTTCCCAGATTCTATCCGCCTTGGATATCCTCCACATGGCGTTTGAGCGCCCGGAATCCATTATCAAGCCCGAGAACCGAAAACGCAGACCGCAGAATTTCTACTGCGTTACTTTGCGTCCACGATTGCCGGCGATATCGTAAAACAGCGGATCGGGAAGAGATCTCTTTCGTGCAAACCGCTGCCGTGCAAGCGGCTGCTCTTCAGCCTTAACTTATACTTTCTCGGTTTTCGTGCCGAGCAGGGCTTGGGTTAAAAAACTTAAAATTTCCGGCGTGGTATTTCGGATTAACCGCAATGCTGGCATCGGATGGAGGGCCAACAGTACGGATGGCCCGACATCTGCCCGACATAAAAGAGGTTATGTCGGTCGGTTGACGTATGGGCGATCTGCGGGAGGAGGATAATTAACAAGGAGACTTGCTCCGCCCGACCATGACAATTCGCCTAAACCTGCTTCTTGTTCTCAGTGCGAGCTCACTGCTTGCGCAAGAGTGTACTGAGACACCTCTCTGGATAGATGTGATGACAGCGAAGAATAGAGCTGATCTGCTGGAATTTTGGGATTTTCAAAAAGTTGAGAGTGAGAGCTCGGTTGCACTACCGTACGTCATACCTCAGCCGTTTTCAAACATCGGAGCATTTTCGAACCGGACCTACGCGCCGAAATCACCCTATAGATTCAATCACTAGTGTCCGGTAAAGTACCTTGTCGAGACCAATAAGTGCTTGTTCTGTAATTACCTAGCGGCCTTTTTGGCCGGGAACGATTTGAATTGCGAGGAGCCGATTTTCATGCTTTTCTTCGTTCTTGAGCCACGCCGCAACAATGGGGGATGCATACTGGCCGGTTCATCTTCTCGGAGCTAATCTCCCATCTCCCCCACAAGGAGTTCCAGAAGTGCGTAGCGCGCTACGACGCTGATTCGCAGTCCAGGACTTTCTCTCATTGGGATCAGTACTTGACGATGGCCTTCG
>JANXQZ010001174.1 GCA_025353235.1 Bryobacterales bacterium | reverse complement strand
TCTGCCACTCCACCAACTGCCGCAGCCAGGCAATGCGCTGATCCTCGTCCAGTGCGCCCTTCTTGCCCTCCTTGTATTTCCAGTGCGCCGCGATCCCCTCCTCGGCGAGCCGATGCATTTCGTCCGTGCGGATCTGCACCTCGAACGCGAGGGCGCCCGGCCCGATCACGGAGGTGTGCAATGACTGATATAAATTCGGCCGGGGAATGGCAATGAAATCTTTAATCCTGCCGGGGATGGGATGCCATTCGTTGTGAATAACGCCCAGGGCTGCGTAGCAGTTCTTCACCGAGTCTGTAATAATGCGCAGGGCCAGCAGGTCATAGACTTGATCTATGCCGATCTTCTGGCGCTTCATCTTCTGATGGACGGAATAGGCTCGTTTGACGCGACCTTCCACGCGGGCCGGAATATTTTCGCGCGCGAGATGGAGCTCAACGTCGTGCTTGATTTCCTGGAGCGCCTTCTCATGGGCTTGGCGTTTCGACTCGATGCCTCGAACCAAATCGGCGTGGGCGTCCGGTTCGATGTATTTAAAAGCGAGGTCCTCGAGTTCGCCGCGCATCTTTCCCATGCCGAGCCGGTGCGCGATGGGCGAATAGATTTCGAGAGTCTCCTGGGCGATACGCTCCTGCCGCTCGCGGGAAAGCGAACCGAGAGTGCGCATGTTGTGCAACCGGTCGGCTAGCTTGACGATCACGACGCGAATGTCCGTGACCATGGCCAGGAGCATCTTGCGCACGCTCTCCGCTTGCCGTTCCTCGCGCGAGTAGAAGTGCAGCTTGGTCAACTTGGTGACCCCGTCCACGCAGCGAGCTACCTCTTCGCCGAATTCCTTGCGGATCTGCTCGACCTTGACGGAGGTATCCTCTACGGTGTCGTGCAGGAGCCCAGTCTGAAGACACACCGTATCCATCTGCATGTCCGCCAGAATTAATGTGACCTGGAGGGGATGCACCATGTAAGGCTCGCCGGAGCTGCGAACTTGGTCCTTGTGCGCGTTGGCAGCGAGGCGATACGCTTTTTCCAGGCCGGAGAGGTCCTCTTTCGGACGGAGCTCACGCACCTTGGCGGCGAGCTCGTTGTAGAGTTGCTCGACGACCGGGGCCGGGGCTACTTCAGTGGGCACTATAATTTAGTTTACCCGTCCTTGCAAGGAGCAACGGGTAAGTTTGAGACTTGCGGATTAGAAATGGTCTTGTAGGCACGTTTCATCGCTGCCTTGGCAGAGCGCCGCTTCCAAAGCGCATGGTAATAATCAACGCCTTCCGAGAACCGCAAACAGTTTTTACACCATTGCAAACGTGGCAATGGCTGCAGAGTCTCTGCGTCATCATTATTCGGATCTTTCCAAGGCATGCAGCATTTTCGATCCAGGCCGCTGAAGTGCGCATCAAGGAGATTACTATACTGACGGCGCGCCAGTTGAACTTCGTTGTCAGCTGCGCAGAACTCTATAGCTTCTCGCAAGATTCTTCCCTTTGCGAGTTCGATAGGAGACCGCTTCACACGGGGCATTGTGCCAGAATCGTATCATGCCTATCCGTCCACGCAAGGACCGTCATCGGCCTCTGGGTGGAAGCTCCAATGACCCGCGCCTATAATCTCGACTCTAATTGCCTTCATCAATGAGCAGGAATGATACTATCTCAAGATGGCAAGCTGCAACGCGAAAGGACTCGGCGCTCGTTCAGATATTGAGAGAGCAGCAGAAGAGATCTTCAAGGGCACAGACTGGCACATCGAAGTTCGACGAAGTGGAACGGTTGACATCACCGGGTCGGATGGTTCACTGATCCATTCATCTGAGCATGACTATAGAGACGTTGCAGTAACCGGCAGCTATCCGTGGTGGTCAAGCGAGTTCTCCGAAGTCCGCGCCAAGATTGAGGATCGAACTTTGAAGAGTTAACGGCGTTTATGCGCGTCCCACAAGCGATAGAAAATGGCATCTACGTAGGCTTCCCGTATGCTGGTCTGGCGTGCTCGCGCTTTCTCGATCCAATACCGTTTCGGCCTTCTTCGGCCATTGGACGGCGATGCTTTTGCTACCGCTTTGTATCTGCGGAGTCCTCTATCTAGCCAAGCGAACCATTTACTGGCAGAGATGGTTCTTTTGGTTCGGGCTCCTGTTGCCTCTTTTCATGGCGCGACAGGGTTCAAACTGACCCAATACCTTGCATGGGTATGCGGATTAGAACGTATGCGATAGAGGCGAATCCGATGATAGAGAGCCACCCACCCCAGGCATTATAAAAGCCAAACTGGGACAGCGCTGGCATGCCAGCCAGGAAGACCACGGCCAGCAATATCCCGATGATTGCCTCACCCGCGATCAGGCCCGAGGCAAGCAGCGTGCCCTTCTCCTCTACACGCAGTTTGCCTTCAGCGGTCATGTTCCCTGACAAACGCTCCACGCAATATTTCATGAGACCACCTACGAAGATCGCCGAGGAAGTATCGAAGGGGAGGTACATCCCGACCGCGATCAGCATGGGCGCGCGCGCCCCGCAGAGAAGCAGCACCACTCCGAAAGCCGCTCCGATGGCGAGCAGTCCCCACGCCATTTGTCCGCCCACGATGCCCTTCGCAAGCTGCGCCATGAGCCCGGCCTGAGGCGCGGGCAACGCTCTACCGCCAATGCCGCCCGTAGCGAGATTCGCTTCATGCAGGGCGATGATCGGGCCCATGAGAAAGAACGCCAAGAGGATCACCGTGATGATTTCGACCAGTTCCATCTTCCACGGCGTGCCGCCTAGCAGGTGTCCCGCCTTCAGATCCTGAATCAGCGAGCCGGAAACGGAACAGGCCAGGGCGACTACGGATGCCACGCCGAGCACAGCCGCAACGCCGGAGAGTCCGGTCACGCCAATTGTGATCATCATCAGCGCGGCGATGATCAGCGCGGAAAGCGTGAGGCCGGATAGGGGCTGATTGGAGCTGCCAACTAAACCCACCAGGTAACCTCCTACAGCCGAGAGCAGAAAGCCAGTGATTGTCATCACGATGGCCGCAACGATAGCCGATAGCCAGCCATGTGTGAAGTAGAAATAAATACCGGTGATGGGAGCGAGTAGGATGAGAGTCCCCAGCACCACCCACTTGGACGGAATGTCTCGCTCTGTGCGTTCGACTTGGGTGCTCGTGCGCGCGGTCTTTGTCACGCTGAACACACCCCGCAGCGATCCGATCAGCGATTCGCGCATGGAGAACATTGTGTTCGCCGCGCCGACTAGCATCGTGCCCACGGCGATTGGCCGCACGATGTTGTACCAGACCGTGTAAGCCGCCAGGCTCGGATCACTGGAGCCGATTCGCTTGGGAAGATCGGGATCGAAGAATAGCAGCAGAGGGATGAGGATCCACCAGGCGAGCAAGCCGCCGGCCACGTTGATGGAGGCGAGTTGCGGGCCGATGATGTAGCCGATGCCAATGAGGGCGGGCGAGAGGCTCGGAGTAGACCAGGGGATTCCGCCCTGGTGGATCACGTCGCCGATGGGTTGCTTTTCAAAGTTAAAATGCCGCACCACAGACTTGGGGAATGCCAGAAAGCCTTCCGAGTATTCGCGAAAGATTTGGATGCCCTTGTCGGACTTTAGGATTTGAATGAGTCCGCCAAATGCCATCGAGCCAAAGACATACTTGGGAGCGTCGCTCGCATCGGCGTCTCCAGCCTTCACGATTTCGTAGCTGGCGACGCTTTCGGGCCAGGGGAGATTGGCATCCACGCAGAGCGGTCGACGGAGCAGGATGATGAAGAAGATTCCGATGAGGCCGCCGACGAGGAGGATGAGAGTCGCTTCCCAGTAGTGCGAGCGCAGGTCGCTCCATAGGCGCTGGCCATTGATCTCCACCATCATGAAAGCCGGAATGGTGAAGATTGCCCCGGCGACTAGCGCCTCGCCCACGCTGGCGGCAGTGCGCGTGATGTTCTGTTCGAGGATGCCGCCGCGAAACGCGGGGATGCGAAAAAGCGCCATTGCGATCACGGCTGCGGGGATCGTGGCTGCTACGGTCTGCCCGGCGCGCATGCCAAGGTAGGCGTTGGCGGATCCGAAAACAAAGGCGAGGAAGATGCCGAGGAGAACTGCCTTGACGGTCATCTCCGGCGGCGATTGCGGGGACGCGCTTTGCACTCAAGCATCGTAGCAGGTGCTCGCGCGAGGTTGCTGCTTGTGAATGCGGCTATAACTCGAGCACGCGCCGCAACCCTCGGTCGACATGGCTCGTAGGTGTTGATTGCTCGTTAGAACGGTCACAACGACTGTCTGAATTCTGCTGCGATTAAATGAGTCAGCTT
>JANXQZ010001158.1 GCA_025353235.1 Bryobacterales bacterium | reverse complement strand
CCCTCATAGAGGGAAGGGAAGACGAAAGCCGCGGCTGCCTGGTAGAAGACGCGCAGCGTGTCGATTGGCACGAAACCCAGGAATCGAACAGAGTCTTCTACCCGGCTTTGAATCACCGCGTACCGGAGAGACGGGTACTTTGAAATCTCGTCCCCGATGATGATGAGCTTTAGATCCTTGTACAGCGGATTGTCGGCAAGCTGGCCGCGCAGGACAGAGAATGCTTCCACCAGACGCGGGATGTTCTTCTGCGGATTGGTGCGCCCCGCGTAGAGGAGGAAGGGATAGTGAATCTGGTATCGATCGAGGATCTGCTGCATCTCAGGCGGATACTGAAACGAATCGTCGCCGACGCATGCGATCGACGAAGTGTCGGGTTTTCGGAAGGCGGGATCGGGAGCGTTATAAATTGTGCGGATGCGATCGGAAGGGACGCCAATCAGCGTTTCCACATCGCGACGGGTAGCGTTCGAAACGGCTATGATGCGCGCCGCGTTCAGCAATCCGCGCCGAAAACGGGAAAGCCGGAAGTCGTTCCGCAAGCCGTGTTTTTTCGCATAGAGCAGACTGCCCATATCGTGTATCGTCACGATATATGGGTGGGGGATGGCCAGCGGAACGGCATTCAGAGGAATATGGATCAGGTTAGGGGAAAACCGACGCACAAAGAATGGGAAGGCAATTTGCCCAAGCAGATTCCGTTCCGGGCGCGGAAAAGGAGCGAGGTGAAAATTTGGGCCGAGGCTGCTTAACTCGGCATGGTCCGCTGCTCCCGTGATAATCGTGTATTCGTTCACCCGATCAATGCGCGAAAGACTGCGGACCAAATTGCGAATGTAGGTGCCGATGCCGAAGTCGTGCAGGCGGCGGCCGTCTATAATGATTCGAAGGGGCAAGCGGGATCTATACCGCCGCCCGCGCTAGCTTCCAGCCATACAGCGGGAATTTTTCAACCAGGGTGCCGACTCTCTTCCTGACCGCAGCTATCCTCTCGGTCGAACCGATGTTATGAAGCACCTCTGAAATCAGCGCACCGGTTTCTCTCATCTCGGGCTCGCCAAATCCCCGCGTGGTCACCGCCGGACTGCCGAGCCGAATGCCGCTTGGATTCAGCGGCGGATTCGCGTCAAATGGAATCGCGTTCTTGTTCGCCGTGATATGAGCTTGATCGAGCGACTGCTCCGCTTCCCTTCCCCTCACGCCCTTGGCGAAAACATCCACCAAAATCAGGTGCGAATCGGTACCGCCCGATACAATGCGGAAGCCCTCAGCCTGCAGAGTCTTCCCGAGCGCTTGAGCGTTTAACACCACCTGCCTCTGATAGCTGGCGAATTCCGTGGTCATCGCTTCCCGGAAACACACTGCCTTGGCAGCCATCACATGCACCAGCGGACCTCCTTGGACTCCAGGGAAAACGACCTTGTCGATCGCGGCGGCATATTGCGCGCGCGAGAGAATCATTCCCGAGCGAGGGCCCCGCAAGGTCTTGTGCGTGGTGGAGGTGACAATGTCGGCGTATTCGCACGGATTTGGATAGACTCCGCCCGCAACCAGCCCGGAAAAATGCGCCATGTCGACCAAGAATAATGCGCCCACGGAATCGGCAATCTCGCGGAACCGGCGAAAATCGATGATGCGGGAGTAGGCGCTGCCGCCTCCGATGATCATCTTGGGGCGATGCTCTTCAGCCAGTCTTGCTAACTCATCGTAGTCGATTCGCTCGTCTTCGCGCCGCACTCCGTACGGAACTACTTTATATGTCTTGCCCGAGAAATTCAGAGGATGGCCGTGGGTGAGGTGGCCGCCGTGCGCGAGATTCATGCCGAGAATCGTATCGCCCGGCTGCAGCACCGCTGAGAATGCGGCTTGATTCGCTTGGGATCCGGAGTGAGGCTGGACGTTAGCGTGTTCCGCCCCGAAGAGCCGCTTGACGCGATCGCGCGCCAGGTTCTCGACGATGTCCGCAAACTCGCAGCCGCCATAGTAGCGCTTGCCCGGATAGCCTTCCGCGTACTTGTTGGTGAACACGCTGCCTGTGGCCTCCAGGATCGCTTCCGATGTGAAGTTCTCGCTGGCGATTAGCTCGAGTCCGGCGTGTTGGCGCTCTGCTTCGTGCTGGATCGCTTCGAAGATCTCCGGATCCACCTCCGACAGCGGTCGCGCCATTTTCTCTTGTTCGGTCATAATCCAGTGTAAGGCGGCAGGACGAATCTCGGCAGGCGATATAATCGTGTCCATGCAGGTTTCGAGCGTTGGTACTCCGCCAGTGGGACCCAATATTGTAAAGGCATGGTTTGAGACTGCGATCAACCCTTTGCTGAGCGGGCTGGAAAGCGAAGCAGCATTGCTGCGGAATAGGAATTTCACGTGGCGCTGGCACACCGGGCAGATGATTGCAATATTGCCCGTGCGCGACCATCTTTTTTCTTACCGAAGTTCGGCCAATTTCAATCAGTTCCTACGTTTTTATACCGATGCGGCCGGTTTGTGTGAGAAACACGATGTTCAGGTAACAGAGCTGACCGAGACCTGTAAAAGGTTCTTTGACAGCTTGGTAACCGATCAAGAATTTAGAGCTTTGGTGAACGCCACAGTTCTGTCTTTGCCGGATTATGAATCTCCGCCAGCGATTCTTGAATGGACTGCTGAACACGTCGTGAATGGGTCGGGCGAACTTCCAGCCCACTATGTCACTGCACCCCTGTGGAATGCGTTGCGGGGTGACTTTTCAGCGTTTCGAGCGCAAGGGCCAAAC
>JANXQZ010001129.1 GCA_025353235.1 Bryobacterales bacterium | reverse complement strand
GTACGCCGTGATCATGAAAATCGGTGTGTCGTTCTCGTGATCGCGAACGTCCCGCAAGACATCCATGCCGGAACGGTCAGGCATCATCAAGTCGAGCAGGATCAGGTCGTAGTTTCCGCCCTCGATCTTGCGCAGGCCTTCCGTGGCATTCGGAGCGAGATCGATCTCGTAGCCTTCCAGCTCGAGCAGCGTCTGCAGGCTTTCGCGGATGTCAGCTTCATCGTCTACTACCAAGATCCTTCCCTTGGAGGTTTTAGCGGATGGAATGTCGGGAGGCAGTTGATCAGGCATGCACGGGCTTTCGCACTAAGGGCAGTTGGACATGGAAACGGGTACCCTCGCCCGGCTCGCTTTCCACTTCGATGGCCCCTCCATGTTCACGAATGATGCCGTAAGTTACCGACAGGCCAAGCCCCGTTCCCTTGCGCGCGCCTTTGGTCGTAAAAAACGGATCGTAGATGCGTGACAGATTCTCGGTGGCGATTCCAGAACCGGTATCGGCGATATCCACGTGAGCCAGCCCCTCGCCGGTCCACGTTTTTATGGCCAGAGTTCCGCCAGTTTCCATGGCATCCCGAGCATTCAGGAAGAGATTGAGGAAAATCTGCTGCAGCTTTCCGGAGCTTCCCTTCACGATGGGCAGATGAGCTTCCAAGCTCAATAGCACTTCCACATTGGACTTTTTCAACTGATGCTCGATCAGTGTAACTGTCTCGCTGATGACGCGGTTCAAATCGACCTCGACGAATTCAGTGGGCGACGTGCGCGAAAAATTCAGCAGCGAATTGACAATTTCGCTGGCCCGGAAAGTCTGCTTTGCGATCTTCTCCAGCATCTTCGACTTCTGGTCGTCGCCGGAGACCTGCTTCGCCAGCATCTGAGCGTAGGTCGAAATCACAGCGAGCGGAGTGTTCACTTCGTGTGCGACGCCCGCAGCGAGAAGTCCGATGGAGCTGAGCTTGTCGGCCTGCACCAGCCGCCGCTCCAGTTCGTCGCGATCCGTAATGTCATCGAAGATGATCAAGCGTCCGATCTGGCGCGATTCCTTCGAAACCAGAGGAGCGATGGCCAGGTTGACGATGTGGGACGCGGGATGAACCGCGTTGCCCTTAACGATTCCATTGGCATGGCCGTTCAGTCCGCGAATCTCGGGCTGGAGAACAAACTTATAAATATTGTGAACGCCGATCTCCCCTCGCACTTGATCGAACTTTTCGCACAGGTCGAGCGGAAACAGATCGCGCAGAGTTTGGCCCACGGCAGAGGCTCGCGACACGCCTGTCAGCTTCTCAATTTGGCTGTTCCAGCTTTCCACGCGATCTTCGAGGTCAGCCGCCAAAATGCCCACGTTGATAGATTCAACAATATTTTCGCTGAACTCCTTCAGGCGTTCGTATTCTTCCACTTTGCGCTGCAAGGACCGGTAAAGCGATGCATTCTCAATCGCGATCGCGACGTAGCCGCACAGCGTGATCACCAAATCCACGTCATCGCTGGAAAGGAAATCCCCTTTATCGGTTCGGCTTAGACCAAACCATCCGATGGTGCGGCCTCGAACAGTGAATGGGAAGTAGTACGTGTAATCCAGTTCGGCAATCGTCGAACGCACCGATGCGGGCCACTTGTGAGACACAACATCGAGCAGCCGCCGCGTCCGTTCGAAGAACAAATACGGCTTGTCGCCTGGGACAACTTCCAAAAAGCTGAAATCCAGATCGTCTGCCGCGCGTAGGTTTCGCTCCTTCTTTGTGCCCTCCATCAGGTGAAGTCGGAACTCCTGCTCGCTTCCACCGCAAAGATCCTTAACCAGAAAGAACCCGACATGCTGAATGCTCAAAGTTTGAATCAGCCGTTCACCAACCAGGTGCAGCATGTGATCCAGATTGGTCTCCGCCCCTAGTTCGCGGGCGAACTGAATCAAAGTGCGACGATGTTCATACTGATCCTTATAGAGGACGTAGCGATCCAACTGTT
>JANXQZ010001104.1 GCA_025353235.1 Bryobacterales bacterium | reverse complement strand
TGATTGAGCGAACTGGCCGCCCGGGCCTCCACTGTGAAACGCCGCTGGCGCGCCACGTCGTCCGAGCTGCCCGAGCTTATGATTTTGAGCGCGACATTGCGGCTAAGACGATCATCGCGCGCAACATACACCTCTCCCATGGCCCCTTCTCCGAGCGTAGACACGATCTCATACGGGCCTACACGCGTGGTTGAAGCTAGGGGCACTGCCAGACTGGAAGCAATTAGGGAACCATTTCTTTTCTAGCGGCGCGCCCAGTATTTATCCCTACACTGCACGACGAGGCCCTTCTGTTTTGTTGCAAGTTGCAGTTTCCTGAATTCGGAAACTCGAACGGGCTCGTCGGAGACAAACCCTAGGCTATATTGGCTGCGCAGTTCGTCCTGAATCGAGGCATAGATGCTATCGATATCGCGCTTTTTTGAGACCTCATAAAAGCCGCCGCCGGTCTCCCGCGAAATGCGCACCAGAGGGCCGCGCCCCTCCGAGCCGCCATCGGAAAAGAAAATGGAATACACCAAAGTGTCGGCGCGCTGAGCCGCTTCGATCGCTTCCGCCAGACTGGCTTCGCTCCCGGTGTCCACCCCGTCGGTAAGCACGATCAAAGCCTTGCGGTTAGGCTGGTCTTTCAGCACGTCTTTCGAAGCTTTCAAGATTGCGTCCCAAAGCAAAGTGCCGCCGCCGCGCTGTAGAGAGAGTTCTTGGCGAGTTGGAGTATCCACGAATGACAGCGCCTCGTCTAGCTTTTTGCGGGAGGACGTCAAGCCTTGGCGCAGCATGACGGCCATGTCGAACTGGAGGAGAAAAACTTGATCTTTGGACTCCCGCAGCACTTGGTCGAGGAAGCCGAAGCTGGCGCTCCGCTCGGCGTTCAGCACTCTTTCCTGGCTCATGCTGGTGTCCACGAGAAGCCCAAGCGTGAGAGGAAGGTCCGACTCTTTCGAAAAATAGCGAATTGCTTGCTGCCTGCCGTTTTCAGTTAAGGTGAAATCGTCCTTGCCCAGGTCGCGTATGATCTCGCCCTTTTTGGTCCGTACTGCGGCCAGGAGGTTTACGACCTTAACGCTGGTGGAAAATGTCGGAGTCTCTTGACCTCGCAAAGAAAAGGCGGATAGGGATGCGGCGATGAGAAAATCCCGTCTAGCGCAGCGTAAGGGCACGGATGAGAGATGTTCTGCCGGGAAGGCAGGTTTCGCTCCATTGACAAGCCTTTCAAATGTTATTACAATTGTAGCAACTGGAGGAGATGATTAGCATGGTCGCATTAAAGGTTCGCAAATTTGGTAACTCGGTCGGCGTCATTCTGCCGAAAGACGTGGTCAATCGCCTTCACACTGGAGAAGGAAACCGCCTCTTCTTGATCGAGGCGGCCCAGGGAGACTATCGTCTCACTCCTTACGATCCAGCCTTCGAGAAGAAAATGGCCAAGGCGGAAGATATCATCGACCGCTACCGCAACACCCTGCACGTTCTCGCGAAGTGAAGCAACCCATCTGGATAGACGATCATGACGCGCTTACGCTGCATGATCGTCTATTGGCGCTCCATGGGGGAGCCGCTGGCATTCGCGATGAAACTCTGCTTGCATCGGCGCTGGCCCGTCCGCAGCAGTACTACGCTTACGCCACAGCTCCCGATATAGTCCTGTTGGCGATTGCCTATACAGGAGGAATCGGTCGCAATCATCCCTTTATCGACGGCAACAAGCGAACAGGATTTGTGGTGGGCATCCTTTTCCTGGAGTTGAACGGATACCGTTTTACGGCTAGCGAGGAAGACGCGGCCCAAGCGGTTTTGAAGCTCGCTGCCAAAGAGATGGATGAGGAAGGGTACGAAGCTTTTCTCCGCGCGAATGTGAAGCGCGTAAAGTCCAGCGGCTGAGATACTCTGTTCTAGATGCTGCTGGCACAACTGGTCGATACCTCGCAGAAGGTTGGAGCAACCACCAAGCGTCTCGCGAAAATCGATTTGCTAGCCACATTGCTAAGGCAGCTTAGATTGGACGAGGTTGAGATCGCCGTCCCACACCTTTCAGGGGCAATTCGTCAAGGCCGAATCGGGATCGGCTACGCCGCATTGCAGGAATCCGGTAGCCCACCGGCCAGCATCGCAACACTCGAACTTACCGATGTCGACGCCGCTCTCGATGCATTCACGAAGATCCGAGGTAAGGGAGCGGAGCGTCAACGTGCGGAGTCGCTTTCCGGCCTGTTCAACCGAGCCACCGAACCCGAACGCCACTTCTTAAAGCGTCTGCTGATCGGCGAATTGCGCCAGGGTGCTCTCGAAGGCATCATGCTGGAGGCCTTGGCGAAGGCGGCAGGGGCGGCACCGGATCGAGTCCGTCGGGCGGCGATGTTCGCCGGGGATGCCTCGCTGATTGCACGATCGCTCCTGGAACATGGCGAGGCGGGTCTGGCTCAGTATGACGTCCAGTTATTCCGCCCGGTGCAGCCGATGCTGGCGCAAAGCGCCGAGGATGTGGAGGACGCGTTGTCCGAGATGGGCGAGGCAGCACTCGAGTTCAAGATGGACGGAGCTCGGGTGCAGGTTCACAAGTCGGGCGACCGCGTAGTGGTCTTCTCGCGGGCTTTGAACGATGTCACAGCCGCTGTTCCGGAAGTAGTAGAGGCCGCGCGTGCCTTGCCCGCAAGCGATCTGATCCTGGATGGCGAGGTGATCGGACTGCAGCCGGATGGGCGCCCACAGCCTTTTCAAGTGACCATGCGTCGGTTCGGGCGAAAGCTGGAGGTGGAACGAATGCGCGCGGAACTTCCGCTTCGGCCATTCTGGTTCGACCTGATGTATCTGAACGGCGGACACATGCTGGACGAGCCTCAGGCTACGAGATTCGGGGCTCTGGCCGAGCTGGCGCCTGCGGCCGACCTGATTCCTCACTCAACAACCTCGGATGTTTTGAAGGCTGGCGCGTTTCTAGCATCGTCGCTAAACCAAGGACACGAAGGCATCATGGCCAAGGCGACCAACGCTCCTTACGCGGCGGGCGCTCGCGGACAGAGCTGGCTCAAGATCAAGCAGGCGCGCACGCTCGACTTGGTGATCCTTGCCGCAGAGTGGGGGAACGGACGCCGCCAGGGCTGGCTCAGCAATCTTCATCTGGGTGCCCGCGATACCGAAAAGGGCGGATTCGCCATGTTGGGCAAGACTTTCAAAGGGCTCACGGACGAGATGCTCGCCTGGCAGACGCAGGAGCTGCTCAAGATCGAGATCGCCCGTGATAGCTACACGGTCTACGTCGAGCCGAAGCTCGTTGCCGAGATTGCGTTCAACGAGATTCAGGCGAGCACGCGCTACGTCAGCGGACTGGCGCTGCGCTTTGCTCGGGTGAAACGGTATCGCTCCGATAAGTCCGCGGCGGATTCGGACACGTTTGAGACGGTTCGCAGATTAGCTGGCGGCGCGGCCTTATAGCAGTTCCGCCAAGCTGAAGAAGAACGGAATTTCCACCGCCGCCGTCTCGGGAGCGTCCGACCCATGCACCGCGTTGCGCTCGATATCTTTCGCGAACTTCTTGCGAATGGTCCCTTCGTCGGCTTTAGCGGGATTGGTGGCACCCATCAGATCGCGCCATGTCTTGATCGCGTTCTCGCGCTCCAAGGCCAGCACAACCACTGGTCCCTCACTCATAAAATTGACGAGTCCGCCAAAGAAAGGCCGCGTCTGGTGAAC
>JANXQZ010001074.1 GCA_025353235.1 Bryobacterales bacterium | reverse complement strand
CCTGATGCAAGCGCCGCGGGTCCGTAAAAATCCGTCCCGGCAAGTCGCGCGTGAACTCGACGTCAACCCGAACAGGCGAATGAGCCGTCACCTGCAATCGAATCACGCCGCCCGATTGGTCCGCCGAGACAGCGAATGTTTCGACCACCTCATACTCGTCGCCGCTGTACACGATGCTGTAAGAACCAGGCCGGGAGACGATCCGCCGCGCCACTGATTCGGCCGGGATCACGCGGCCGTCCAACCGAAAACGCAAGCGCAGATCTTTGACGATCTTCAGCGGGTAGACGTAAGCCTCCACTGTGCCGTCCTCGCGGCCCAGCAGTCCGGCCTTCGGACCAAGCGCATCGAAAAACTCCCACGTGCGGACGGGCCTGGAGATCTCCAAGTCGGCTGCAAGAACGGGAATCGACAGAAGAATTATGAGCGGAAGGCGAAACGCGGCCATGTGGTTCATTAGAACAGAAGCGCCTCTGCCCGCACACTATTTGCCTTGGCCGAAGCCGATGGAGTTGCGAGCGAAAAAAACTGTCCTATAATATTTTTTGCGGTCTGAGTGAAATTTCGTTTAGGATAAAGCGTCCCAATAGTCTGGAAAATGGCACAGATTTTTCATCGTGGTACCAACACCATCTCGCGAGTGAGTATTATCGGTGGCGTGTTGCTGATTGGCTGCATCATCACGGCCGCCTACACCATCGATCGCGGATCCTTCAATTCGGACGTGGCGGTGGTGAAAGAACAACCAGTCCCATTCAGTCATAAGCATCACGTGAGCGATGACGGCATTGATTGCCGCTACTGCCACACATCGGTTGAGACGTCCCACTTCGCGGGCCTACCCGCCACGGAAGTCTGCATGAGCTGCCATTCCCAAATTTGGGCTAACGCAAATATTCTGGAGCCTGTGAGGGCTAGCTGGCGAACCGGCGAGTCGCTTGCCTGGACCCGCGTGCACGACCTGCCCGAGTTCGTATACTTCAATCACAGCATTCACGTCAACAAAGGCATCGGGTGCGCAAGCTGCCACGGCCGCGTGGATCAAATGCCGCTGATGTTCAAGGTGAACACGCTCTACATGAACTGGTGTCTCGATTGCCATCGCCAGCCGGAAAAGTACGTCCGGCCCAAAGAACAGGTGTTCAACATGGCTTACCAGCCGCCCGCCAATCAGCTTGAGTTTGGAAAGAAGCTGGTTGCCGAGTATCACATTCAGAAGTTAACTGACTGCTACACGTGCCACCGATGACCCCATCCGACAAGCCCGTTCTGGATCTTGACCAGCTTCGCGCTCGGCTGCAATCAGGCCAAGGGCCGCTCTATTGGAAGAGCCTGGAAGAAGTCGCGGAGACGCCGGAGTTTCAGGCCTTCGTCGAAGACGAGCTAGCGGCGGTCCGCACGCCGGATTGGCTAGACCCCGCCAATCGCCGCACGTTCATGAAGCTGATGGGCGCTTCCATCGGGCTCGCCGGACTCACTGCGTGCACGAAGCAGCCTAAGGAAACCATCGTCCCGTACGTTCGCCAGCCTGAAGAATTTGTCCCCGGCAGGCCGCTGTTTTATGCCACGGCCATGACCATGGGCGGTTTTGGAACCGGGTTGCTCGTGGAGAGCCATCTGGGTCGGCCGACCAAAGTGGAAGGCAATCCGGATCATCCCAACAGTCTCGGCGCTTCGGACTATTTTCACCAAGCCTCGGTGTTGCAGCTGTACGATCCGGATCGGTCGCAGGCGGTGCTGAATCGCGGACGCATCAGCAGTTGGAATTCGTTCCAGGCGGCTATGATGCAGGAGCGCGAGCGCGCCAACTTGAATAAGGGAATCGGCGTTCGCATTCTTACCGAGACGGTTGTCTCGCCAACCCTGGGCGCGCAGATCAAAGAATTTCTCCAGCAGTTGCCAGCCGCGAAGTGGCATCAATGGGATGCCGCAGGACGCCATGGAGCGTTTGCAGGCGCGCAGGCCGCTTTCGGACGCCCGGTAAATCCCATTTATCAGCTGGAACAGGCTGACGTGATCGTCTCGCTGGATGCCGATTTTTTATCCTGCGGGCCTGGAAATTTGCGGTACGCGCAACACTTCGCGAATCGCCGCCGCGCGTTGACCAACGTCGCTCAAAAAGAACGATCGAAGCAGGACATTCAGGAAGGTTATCAGGCTGGTCCCGATGCTCCTTTGCGGAACCAGGCGGCCAGCCATACGGAAGAAGATACGAGTCCATCGCCCGGTGCGGTGCAGGCGCAAGCGGAAGGCGTGCCTGTCGAGCAGATCACGCAGAACCGTCTTTATGTGGTAGAGTCCGCGCCCTCGCCAACGGGCGGCATGGCGGACCATCGCTTCCCGATGAAGGCGAACGACGTGGAAGGATTTGCCTGGGCTCTGGCGGCGGCGCTCGGCGTGGGTAGCGGTCAAACTGGAACCGCTCACAAAGCGATTCCTGCGATTGCCAAAGACTTGAAGGCCAACGCGGGAAAGTGCGTTGTGATTGCGGGCGACTACCAGCCAGCCGCAGTCCACGCGCTGGCGCATGCGATGAACCAGAGCCTAGGTGCGGTCGGGAAAACGGTTGTCTATACCGAACCGGTCGAAGCGAATTCAGTCGACCAGATTGCTTCCATCAAGGAACTTGTTGGCGATTTGAACGCCGGCAAAGTGGACACGTTGATCATGTTCAGCGGCAATCCGGTCTACTCCGCTCCGGCCGACCTGGATTTCAAGAGCGCCGTGCAGAAGGCCAAGTGGCGCGCGCATCTCTCGCTCTACAACGACGAAACATCCGAGCAATGTCACTGGCATGTACCGCAAGCGCATTACCTGGAATCTTGGAGCGATACGCGTGCGCAGGATGGAACGGTAACTTTCGTCCAACCTCTGATCGAGCCGCTCTACGCAGGCAGGAGCGCTCACGAGATTCTCTCGGCGCTGGCCGGAAACTCTGGCAAATCTCCCCACGACACCGTTCGGGAATATTGGCAGACGCAACGGAAAGACGCAGATTTTGAGGCTTTTTGGCAAACGTCGCTGCACGATGGGATCGTGCCGAATACCGCTGCCGCAATCGTCAACGTAGCCGCCAAGGCGCCGACTGCTCCGACGCAAAACCAAGGTCAGGGTATGGAGATCGTGCTGCGGCCCGATCCCACCGTTTGGGACGGCACTTTCTCCAACAATGGGTGGCTGCAGGAATGCCCTAAGCCGCAGACGAAAACGACCTGGGATAACGCGGTTTGGATCAGCCCGGCCACCGCGCAGCAGCACGGCGTCGCAACAGGCGACGAGCTTGAGATCAAATATCAAGGCCGCATGGTTACAGGTGCCGCATGGCTTTTGCCTGGGCACGCCAACGATTCTTTAACCGTGCATTTCGGCTACGGTCGAACTCGCGGCGGAAGGCTGTGTGACGAGCTAGGGTTTGATGCCTACCAGCTGCGAACATCGGGAGCGCCCAGCGGCGGCTACGGCGTGGAGATCCGCAAAACGGGCGGCACTCATTACTTCGCCGCAACCCAGCACACCCAGACCATGGAATCGCGTGAGCCCGTGCGGATTGCCACACTGGAAGAATTTAAGAAGACCCCCGATTTCGCCACGGAAAAAGAAGCCGACAAGCCCGTTCCGAAGTACATGACGTTGTACCCGGATTATAAGTACGAGGGATACAAATGGGGCATGGCGATAGACCTCAACACGTGCGTGGGCTGCAGCGCGTGCACTATTGCCTGCCAGGCTGAAAATAACATTGCCGTGGTGGGGAAAGCGGAGGTCGGCAAGGGACGGCACATGCAATGGATTCGCGTCGACCGCTATTTCAAAGGCAACATCGACGAGCCGGAACTTTACTACCAGCCTGTTCCTTGCATGCACTGCGAGAACGCGCCTTGCGAGCTAGTCTGCCCGGTGGCAGCGACGATCCACAGTGGTGAAGGCATCAATCAGATGGTGTACAACCGCTGCGTCGGAACCCGCTACTGCTCAAACAACTGCCCCTATAAAGTGCGCCGATTTAATTTCCTGAGCTATACGGATTGGGACACCCAGAGCTATTACCCGCTCCGCAACCCCGACGTCACTGTGCGCAGCCGCGGCGTGATGGAAAAATGCACTTATTGCATTCAGCGAATCAACGCGGCAAAAATCGAATCTGAGAAAGCGAATCGGCGTATCGCGGATGGAGAAGTTGTGCCGGCTTGCGCGCAGGCCTGTCCTACGCAGGCGATCACCTTCGGGGACATCAACGATCCGAAAAGCAAAGTGGCCCAATTGAAAGCACAGGTTCGCAATTATAGTCTGCTCGAAGAGCTGAATACGCGCCCACGAACTACGTATCTGGCGCGTTTGCGCAATCCAAATCCCGAGCTTGGTGGAGTGACAGCTTGAAAGTCGAGGAATTAGAGGCACTAGAAAAGCCCGCGATAGACCCCGGGACCGATCACATCGTTGGCCCCGGGTTTACTAACGCCACCGTCACCGATAAAATCGCCAACGTAGCTCTCCGGCCCTTCAGATCCACGCCGATGGTGTGGTTCCTCGGGATCGGGATCGCGTTCATGCTGATGCAGGGGCTGCTGATCGGCTCTGCATGGCTGTTCTATAAGGGCGTCGGAGTTTGGGGCGTCGTGATCCCCGTCGCGTGGGGATTCGCAATCGTCAACTTCGTATGGTGGATCGGAATTGGCCATGCTGGCACGCTGATCTCAGCCATTCTTCTACTGTTAAAGCAAGACTGGCGAACATCCATCAACCGTTTTGCGGAAGCGATGACGCTCTTCGCTGTAGCGCAAGCGGGCATGTTCCCGATCCTGCACTTGGGCCGTCCTTGGCTGTTTTACTGGCTCATGCCGTATCCCAATTCGATGTGGCTTTGGCCTCAGCCGCGCAGCCCGCTGATCTGGGACGTGTTTGCAGTATCCACCTACGCTACCGTTTCGCTGCTGTTTTGGTACGTGGGCTTGGTGCCGGATTTGGCCAGCATGCGGGATCGCGCCACCAAGCTTTGGCAAAAGCGGGCTTACGGGCTGTTCGCCCTCGGCTGGCGCGGGTCCACCAAACACTGGACGCGTTACCAAATGGCGTATCTGTTGCTTGCTGGACTCGCAACGCCGCTGGTTATCTCGGTGCACACCGTAGTCAGCTTCGACTTCGCAATCAGCATCCTGCCGGGCTGGCACACCACGATTTTCCCCCCGTATTTCGTCGCGGGCGCAATTTATTCAGGATTTGCGATGGTGTTGACGCTCGCCATCCCCACCCGCAAGCTCTTCCATTTGGAGGACATCATCACCAGCAGACACCTGGACAGCATGGCGAAAGTGATGCTGGGAACTGGTCTGATCGTAGCCTACGGCTACATGATGGAAGCTTTCATGGCTTGGTACAGCGGCCAATTCTACGAACGCTTCATGTACCTCAACCGCGCCACTGGCCCGTATGGCTGGTCGTACTTGATGCTGATCGCGTGCAACATCGCCATCCCGCAATTGTTATGGCTGCGCAGTGTCCGGCTGAACGTTCCCATTCTCTTCATGTTGTCGCTGGTGATTAACGTGGGCATGTGGCTGGAGCGTTTCGTCATCGTTATCACGTCGCTGCATCGCGATTGGCTACCCTCTTCGTGGGGCGAGTATCATCCGACCGAGTTCGATTGGATGATCTTCGCTGGAACCATTGGATTCTTCCTCACGCTGATGTTCCTGTTCGTCCGGATTCTTCCAGCGATCTCAATCTTCGAAATGCGGGAAGTGCTGCATCATATTAAGCACCGGCATGAGCCGCAGCCTGCACCTGGTCCAGCCCATGGCGATTAGAACCAAGAGGATTCAACATGGCAGATAGCTTTTGGGATCGACACGGTCTATACGGAGTAATGGCTGAGTTCGCCGAGCCGGAAGAATTGCTGGCTGCCGCTGAGAAAGCTTATGGGTTCGGCTACCGCAAGATGGACGCCTATACGCCGCTCCCGATCGAAGGACTTTCGGACGCGATCGGATTCACACGCACCTTCGTGTCTACGTTCGTTTTAATCGGAGGAAGCCTGGGCTGCATGGGCGGCTTCGGCCTGTTGTATTGGATCACTAAGATTGCCTACGCGCACAATGTCGCTGGCCGTCCGTTCAACAGCTGGCCCGCCTATATCCCAGTCACCTTTGAATGCACGGTGTTGCTGGCTTCATTGACGGCTGTGATCGGCATGTTCGCTTTGAATGGACTGCCGCAGCCGTATCACCCCGTATTCAACAATCCCGAGTTCTCGGCGCGCGCTTCCATCGATCGTTTCTTTCTGTGCATTGAAGCGACAGATCCAAGTTTCGATCTTGTGAAGACGAAGGCATTTCTTGCCGAGCAAAATCCTCTTGAGGTGGCGGAAATTGAAAAGTAGCTCCGCGCTGTTTATAACCGGGCTGACGTTAGCCGCTAGCGGCTGCCGTCAGGACATGCATAACCAGCCCAAATACAAGCCGCTGGCCGAAAGCCAATTCTTCGCGGATCACCGCTCGGCGCGTCCCCAAATTGCCGGCACGGTAGCGCGCGGTCATCTGCGGATCGATGCTGCTCGCTACACGGGAAAGATGGGCGACGCCGACATCACCGCGTTTCCGTTCCCGATCACTCGGGCCGACATCGAGCGCGGACAGCAGCGCTTCAACATCTATTGTTCGCCGTGCCATGGCCGCGTGGGCGATGGCAACGGCCAAGTGGTGCGCCGCGGGTTCCGGCAGCCGCCTTCTTATCACATCCAGCGCCTGAAAGACGCGCCAGTGGGCCACTTTTTCGACGTCATCACCAATGGATACGGATCTATGCCGAGCTATGCTTCCCGTGTCCCGCCAGACGATCGGTGGCGGGTGATCGCTTACGTGCGAGCGTTGCAAGTGAGCCAAGGTTCCACGCTCAACGACGTTCCTGCCGATCAGCGCGATCACATCGAGGCGCAGACTATATCTGCGAATGGTGCGCAGCAGCCCACCAATGCCCCTCCGGCTAACCCTGCCATGCCGCCCCAGCCTGGGCCAGGAGAAAGGCGATGACTTTGGCCGAGCAATTTAAACGGATCCAGCGCATGGCCGCCATCGTCGGCGTTCTCGGGCTGGCGCTGTGCTTGATTGAACTATTCGTCGATCGGGCCCAGTTTTTCCAGTCGTACTTGTTCGCGTTCATTTTTTGGAATGGATTGACCGTCGGCTCGCTCGCGGTGTACCTTCTGCATAACGTGGTGGGCGGCAATTGGGGTGCCGTGATCCGGCGCTTTGTCGAGGCTGGTGCTCGAACGCTCCCGCTGACTTTTGTGCTGCTGCTCCCGATTCTGCTGTTCGGCATTCCTCTGATTTATAGTTGGGCGCAACCGGAAGCCGCGCATGACGCGAACATCCAATTCAAGTCGCCATACTTGAACATTCCCGGCTTCATTATGCGGGCCGTGGTCTATTTCCTGATCTGGGGATTCTACACGTATCGGCTTACCCGTCTCTCCGACGCGCAGGATCGCACGGGCGACCCTATGATCCAGGAACGCATGAGGCGGCTGAGCACATTCGGTCTGCTCATCTTCGTGCTAACCGCCACGTTCGCTTTTATCGACTGGATCATGTCTCTGGAACCGCACTGGTATTCCACCATCTACGGCGCAATGTTTTTAGTAGGCCAAATGCTGGAGACCTTGGCATTTTGCATCATTTTGCTCGTGCTGTTCTCCAAGCGCAAGCCCTTTGTCCAGGTTTTGAACTATCAGCATTTCCACGATCTCGGCAATTTGATGCTGGCGTTCACCATGCTCTGGGCGTATACATCGCTCTCTCAATTTCTGATCATCTGGGCGGGTAATCTGCCGGAGGAGATCCCCTGGTATATACGGCGATTCACAGGCGGATGGGGCTATCTAGGCTGGTTTATCGGCGTATTTCACTTTTGCGTTCCCTTCGTAATCCTGTTGATGCGGTTCGTGAAAAAGAATCCGAACCTGCTTTACAAGGTGGCGATCTACATGTTCTTCGTTCGCTTCATCGACATTTTCTGGATTGTCGAACCGGCTCTTAGGCAGCGTCGCTTCTATGTTCACTGGATGGACATCGTAGCGCCCATTGGGGTGGGGGGAGTCTGGATCGCATTCTTCCTATGGCAGTTAAGCTCTCGACCGCTGCTGCCGCTCCATGATGCGCGTTTGGGCTACCTTCCCCTGGAAACAGAGGCGGCGGAGCTGACATGAGCCACGCCCTCGAACACGGTCCGGACGGAACCAATGGCAGCGGGCACGAGCACCGCGAAGTTAGTGTCAAGCTGATCGTTTATGCGGCGGCTGCGTTAGCCGCTACCATACTGATTGTTTTGGTTCTTATGTGGGGCACCTTCAACCTTCTTAAGAACCAGGAACAGGCGGAGCAGCGCAACTCATCGCCACTTGCTCCAGCCGTTCAAATTCCGCCTGAGCCGCGCTTGGAAGAACACCCCTGGATGTCGCTGCTGGAACTTAGGGCGCGTGAGGATCATACGCTTACTACCTACGGATGGCAGGATCAGAAGTCTGGAGTCGTGAGAATCCCGATTGAGCGCGCGATGGACATCGTTGCGCAAAACGGCCCGGCAGGAGGCAAGAATGCAGCTAAGTAAATGGCGTGCCGCAGTGCTGCTTTCGGTTCTAGCCAGCTTTCCAGCGCAGCCGCAAAAGATCAGACCCGATACCGCGCCAAACTCGAGCATGAAGCCCGCCATGCTGAAGGATGTGCGCATTCAGCAGAATTTGAACGCGCAAGTTCCTCTGGAACTCACCTTTACGGATGAGGGGAACAGGACCGTTCGGCTCGGCCAGTATTTCCAAGGCAAGCCAGTGATCCTGGCGATGGTCTATTACGAGTGCCCGATGCTGTGCAACATGACTTTGAACGGCCTGCTGCGCAGCCTGAATGGAATCTCGCTCAATGCGAGCGACGACTTTCAACTGGTTGCGGTCAGCATCAATCCTCGGGAGTCGTCCCAAATAGCGATGGCGAAAAAAGAGACGTATCTAGAGAAGTACCCGCGTCCCCATGCGATGAATGGCTGGCATTTCCTCACGGGCAAGCAGGAGAACATCAAGGCGCTGGCCGATGTGGTCGGCTTCCGCTACTCCTACGACCCCATCGCGAAGCAGTACGCGCATGCGGCAGGCATTATGGTGGTGACGCCGGAAGGAAAAATCTCGAAGTATTTCTATGGCATCGAATTTGACAAGAGGGACCTGCGTCTCGGTTTAGTGGAGGCTTCAAATCACAAGATCGGAACGGCTGTAGATCAGATCTTGCTTTACTGTTATCACTATGATCCTGCAACCGGAAAATACGGCTTCATGGTTCAACGCCTGCTTCAAGTGCTGGGTTCGGCCACCTTCGCGGCTCTTTTTGCATTCGTGTTCATAAATCTGCGCCGCGACCGGAGGCACGCTTAATCGTGACCGGCATACTAACGCCCAATATGTTCTCCTTCATGGATTTTCCATTGTGGCCCGAGGCCGCCTCCGTCGGGGCCGAGAAATTGGATCTCCTTTACATCTTTCTGATCGTGGTCTCCGCGATCATGACCGGCCTGATTTTCGTCGCGGTATTTACGTTCGCAATCAAGTACAGGCGTAAGAACGATCATTACATCCCTCAGCCAATGCATGGTTCGCTCAAGCTTGAGATCGCATGGTCCATCATTCCGTTCCTCATCATGTTGATCATGTTCGGGTGGGGGACCAAGCTGTATTTCGACGAATACACGAATCCCTCCACCAGCGACGCCATTGATGTTTACGTGGTGGGCAAGCAGTGGATGTGGAAGGTCCAGTATCCGGAAGGGCAGCGCGAAATCAATGAACTGCACGTGCCCGTAGGCCGGAAAATCCGGCTAACGATGGCCTCGGAAGACGTGATTCACAGCTTCTTCATCCCGGCCTTTCGCATCAAGCGCGACGTAGTTCCGGGGCATTACAACACCACTTGGTTTGAAGCCACCAAGCCTGGCAAATATCATCTGTTTTGTGCCGAGTATTGCGGCACGGAACACTCCGGGATGATTGGGTGGGTCACGGTGCTGAAACCGGCCGACTACGAAAATTGGTTGAGCGGAGGCGGCGCGGAAGGGTCTATGGCGTCGCAGGGCGAGAAGATGTTCCAGCAGCTCGGCTGCAGCACTTGCCACCTGCTCGACGACCAGGGCCGCTGCCCGATCATGCGCGGAGTGTACGGATCTCGCGTCCTTCTGCAGGATGGCAGGACAGTAGTTGCCGACGAATCGTATATTCGCGAATCGATCCTCAATCCAAACGCGAAAATCGTGGCTGGATTTAAGCCGGACGTGATGCCTACCTTCCAGGGACAAATTAGCGAGGAGGGCGTGCTTCAATTGATCGCATACATCAAGTCGCTTGCAACCAAACAAACCGCGCCGACTGCGGGAGCCGCGCGAGCAGGCTCCGCAACGAACGCGAGTAAGGGGCTGCCGACGCCTAGAGCACCAGGAGCCAACAAATGAGCACCACATTAGCGGATCCGCGGCTAGTGGAACGGCCGAATTATCTCAATGAGGAGTATGGGCTAAAATCCTGGCTCCTCACGACCGATCACAAGCGAATCGCGATCCTGTATCTTATTTCGATCACGTTCTTCTTCTTCAT
>JANXQZ010001065.1 GCA_025353235.1 Bryobacterales bacterium | reverse complement strand
GCTTCTCGCCGTCGGCGTGCGCTTTCAGAAAATCGGTATGCGCGGTCTTGTATTGCGCCAGGCTCGCCTGCTTGCGGCCTTCGTCGTTGGCTCGCGCGGCTCCGATATACTGCTCGGCAGCACTCTTCCGCCTATCGAAGGCGTTGTTGAATCGGTTCTGGACATCGGCAAAACCCGCTCGCGATTCCACGTGCTTCAACTCCACTGGCTGGAACAGAACCGGGGGCTTTTCAAAGTTGAAGAAGACGAACACCATCGCTCCGATGAAGAGAATGAAGGCCTGCATGGGAATTTTCGCCATGGCGTTGAAGATAAGACTGAGGCGGCTTTGCGCGATGGACTTTCCGGTCAGGTATCTCTGAACCTGGCTTTGATCGCATCCGAAATACGCGAGCATGAGGAACATGCCTCCGATCGTGCCGCTCCAGACGTTGTACCGGTCATTCCAATCGAAGTGCAGGTTGACCGCGTTTAGCTTTCCGGCCGCCCCGGCGAGCGACACGGCATCGCGGAACGAAATGCTGGCCGGCATGAGATGCACCGCCATGAAGAGAGATAGGATCAAGGCGCAGAAGATCAGCATCATCTGCTGCACGTCTGCCCAGGTAACGGCTTTGATGCCGCCGAGTGCCGTGTAACTGATTACGAGAAGTCCCATGAGAACAGTGGTCAGCCGGTCGGGCAATCCAAGAATTACGGAGAGCACTACGGAGGGCGCATACAAAGATAGCCCTGCCGCAAGGCCGCGCTGGATAAGAAAGATTCCGCTGACGAGCGCTCGCGTTTTTCCATCGAAGCGCTGCTCCAGATATTCGTAGGCCGTGTACACGTTAGCGCGATGGAAGATCGGGACGGCGGTGGCGCAGATGATGATCATCGCGAGCGGCAATCCGAAGTAAAACTGCACGAAGCGCATGCCATCGATATAGCTTTGGCCTGTGGTGGAAATGAACGTGATCGCGCTGGCCTGGGTGGCCATAATCGACAGGCCCATCGCATACCACGGCATGGTTTTGCCCGCTCGCAGGTACTTGTCAACAGTGGAACTGCCGCGTCCGCGATAGAGGCCGTAGCTGACGATGAACAGCAGCCAGCTGAACATCACGACCCAATCGAGTGGTCTCAAGGCTCTAACGATAACAGATTTAAGAACCGCGCCCTCACGGTCACGGCTCAGTTGGATGACAGAGCCGTTACCGTTAGGGAGCGGTTTTCGATTGCAAGCGGGCGGCGAATTCCCGGTACTCGGGGGTCTCCATACCGGACTTCAGCGTGGCCAGTAGCGCACTCTTATCATCAGCCCAAAATGCAGCCACATTCAGCCATAACCCCGGAAAAGCCCGCGAGCGTAGGACTCCGTCGAAACCAGACTGAATAGGTTTGTATGAACCGTCCTTCAATTCGCGCCAAATGATGCGTTTTCCGAGCGTTTCTACGGTGATGTACTCTTGTACTCCCGCTAATTGATAGAGCGCCAGTTTGGGACCGAAGTCGACTTCCGTGCTAGTTACGCAGATCTCAATGGCGAGCTCCGGCGCACCTGCATGAAATTTGCCTTCGATTCGGGACGATGTCGAAAGGAACACATCAGGTTGAGGGGCGCTGCCGGACATCAACCAAGTCGTATTGTGGCCACCCTGGCATCCTGGCGTTACCCATCTATAGTGGGCCAGCCAGCCTGACATCAGGTCGTCGAAATGGCCATGGTCAGCGCTGACGGGTGATGGCACGTGGACAACTCCTTCGATAAGCTCGGCGTGTTTGAGACCCGGCAAATCCTCCCACCTGCGAAGGAACTCTTCGCGGGTCATTCGCTCACCCGTTATCAACGAAAGCGGCAACGTGCTCGGCAAAGACATGCTATAACCTACTCCGATTCTACAACCTGCTATCCTATTAAAGTTACGGTAGAGGCGCGGAGGCCATTAGTAGGCTGGCAAGCTAGTTCCGAGTTGCTTCGGATCGCCGGTCGCAAAGGGGTTATCATTCCGCCGAAATCCCGCAGGCAGCTACGCCGTGCGAGGGTTGGGGGGCCAAGCTAAACCTTGCCCACTGTCATCCTGGTCTGCATGAGATAAGGATGGAGCGCTATCGGGATGCATGCTGCGCTACCCGCGACTCCCTCCTGCTCCGTCCCAAAAATATGAACCTTTTCAAACTAACTCGAACGTTGGTGGACATCGAGTCCATTACAGAGAACGAACTGCGCGTGGGTGAGTACCTATACGATCATCTTTCTCAACTAGCTGTCGCTCATGAGGGGACCGTCGAGAAGATGCAAGTGGCACCAAGCCGCTTCAATGTTTTCGCGCGCTGGGGCAACCCCACCGTCACACTCTCTACTCACATCGATACCGTGCCGCCCTTCTTTCCTTCCCGCGAAGATGACACTCGAATCTGGGGTCGCGGGGCGTGCGATACCAAAGGGATTATCGCTTCGATGATCTTCGCAGTCCGCGAACTGCTGGAAGAAGGCAGGCGAAATTTCGCGCTGCTATTCGTGGTCGGCGAGGAGCGTAATAGCGCCGGAGCGTTCGAAGCGGCCAAGCAGAATCGCGGATCGAAGTTCATTATCAACGGCGAACCCACCAGCAACAAGCTGGCTCTCGGGTCGAAAGGCGCGTTACGCTGCGAGATCGTCGCCAAGGGGCGCATGGCGCATTCGGCGTATCCTGAACTCGGCGAATCCGCGATCGAAAAATTACTGGATGCTTTAGAGGCGCTTCGCAAAATGCCGCTCCCCGTGGACAAAGTTCTCGGAGCGAGCACGCTCAACATAGGCACTATCTCAGGCGGCCGTGCGCCCAACGTGATTCCGGACCACGCGCAAGCCGAGATTTTCATTCGTCTGATCGACGACGGCGACTCCACTCGCGAGGCTGTAAAACACGCGGTCGATGGCAAGGCTGAGGTGGAGGAAGTGCTGGCCGTTCCCGCCGTTCACATGGGATCCCTGCCAGGCTTAGAGACGATGGTGGTTGCTTTCACCACTGACATCCCGGCCTTCGGCGACTCATGGGGCAAGCCGTATCTTCTAGGACCCGGATCAATCCACGTCGCCCACACGACGGAAGAATACGTGCCCAAACAGGAGCTCGTCGACGCGGTGGGAATCTACAAGAACTTGGTAAAACATCTAAGCTTATGAAGAAAATCGAAGTTGGAATCCTCGGCGCGACCGGCATGGTGGGCCAGCATTTCATCAAATTCCTGCAGGGGCACCCCTGGTTCGAAGTGACCTTCCTAGGAGCGAGCGACCGCTCGGCAGGCAAAGCATATCAAGAGGCTACGAGTTGGCGTCTCGATGGCGCGATGCCCGCCAAGATGGAAAGCATGGTTGTTGGAGAATGCAAGCCTGGCAATGCGCCGCATCTCGTCTTTTCGGCAATGGACGCTTCGGTCGCGACCGAGATCGAGCAGGCATTCGCCCGGGCTGGTCACGTGGTGGTGTCCAACTCTCGCAATCACCGCATGGATGCAGACGTCCCGTTGCTGATACCCGAAGTGAATCCCAGCCATCTCGGCATTCTTCCGCTCCAGCGGCGCAATCGCGGATGGAAGGGAAGCATCGTGACGAACCCGAATTGCTCAACCATGGTGCTCGCGTTGGCCCTCGCGCCGTTGAAGCAGTTTGG
>JANXQZ010001051.1 GCA_025353235.1 Bryobacterales bacterium | reverse complement strand
GGTTCCGGGAAAATGATCGATTCCAGAATCACCGGATCGTCGTCATCGCAAATCGTATCGCCGGTGATCACGTTCTTGAGGCCGACAGCGGCGCAAATATCCCCCGCCAGAATCTCGGTGATCTCTTCGCGCTTGTTGGCGTGCATCTTAACCAGACGGCCAACACGCTCCTTGCGGCCCTTCGACACGTTATAGATCGATTCGCCCGCAATCAGCTTGCCCGAGTAGACCCGGATGAAAGCCAGTTGGCCTACGAACGGGTCGGTCATGATCTTAAACACAAGCGCTGCAAAGGGGGCGCTGTCCTTCGGCTCCCGGATCACCTCAAGCGTGATGTCGTCCACCCCGGTGCCCTTCACGGGAGGGATATCGAGCGGCGACGGCAGATAATCGACCACCGCATCGAGGAGATTTTGAACTCCTTTATTCTTAAACGCCGTCCCGCAAATCACAGGGAAAATCTTTTGCAGAAGCGTGGCCTTGCGAATGCCCGCCATGAGTTCGGCGTTCGTGATCGGCGTGCCTTCTACAAACTTTTCGAACAAATTATCGTCGGACTCCGAAACGGCCTCGATTAATTGCTCGCGGTACGATCTTGCCTGCTCCAGCAGATCCGCCGGAATCTCCGCCACGTCGTACTTCGCACCCAGGGTTTCGTCGTTCCAAATCCGGGCATTCATCTCAACCAGATCCACAACGCCCTTGAACTGATCTTCTGCGCCGATCGGAATCTGGATGGGAACCGGGCGCGCCCTCAAGCGATCAACAATCGTATCAACGGCATGGAAAAAGTCGGCTCCCACGCGATCCATTTTATTGATAAAGCAAATCCGCGGAACGCCGTACTTGTCGGCTTGACGCCAAACGGTTTCCGATTGCGGCTGCACGCCCGCCACCGCGTCGAACACGGCGCAAGCCCCGTCCAGCACGCGCAAACTGCGCTCCACTTCGGCTGTGAAGTCCACGTGGCCCGGAGTATCGATGATGTTGATCGTATAGTCGCGCCACTCACAAGTGGTTGCCGCCGACGTTATCGTAATGCCGCGCTCCTGTTCTTGCGCCATCCAATCCATGATCGCCGTGCCTTCGTGCACTTCGCCGATCTTATGGGTTCGCCCCGTGTAGTAGAGGATGCGCTCCGTGGTCGTGGTTTTACCGGCATCGATGTGGGCCATGATGCCGATATTTCTCATCTTCTCGAGTGGGACAGTCCGTGCCATAAAAAATCAGTTCCTGACGCTTACCAGCGGTAATGCGCGAACGCCTTGTTAGCCTCCGCCATTCGATGAACGTCGTCCTTCTTCTTAATCGCTCCGCCGCGCATGTTGGCCGCGTCATTCAATTCGTTGGCCAGCTTGTCCGGCATGCCCTTGTCCGGCCTGGAGCGGGCATTCATGAGAATCCAGCGAATAGCCAAGCTGGTTCGGCGGTTCTGGGGAACCTCGACTGGTACTTGGTAATTCGCGCCGCCCACACGCCTGGTCTTTACTTCCAGAAGCGGCTTGGTGTTCTCCACAGCCTTCTTAAACAGCTTCAACGGATCGTCGCCGCTTTTCTCGCGGATTTTGTCCATCGCCGTGTAGAAGATCTTCTGCGAGGTGGCTTTCTTGCCGTCCCACATCATCGAGTTGACGAATTTCTCGGCCAGCGTCGAGTTGTAGATCGGATCCGGCAGGATTTCTCTAGGTTCTGGTCTGCGTCTGCGTGCCATGAATTATTTCGAGGGCCCTTTCGGCCGCTTCGCTCCGTACTTTGAACGGGACTGCTTGCGGTTCGCCACGCCTGCGGCATCCAGCGTTCCGCGGACCACGTGATAGCGCACGCCGGGGAGATCCTTGACGCGACCGCCGCGAATGAGCACGATCGAGTGCTCCTGCAGATTGTGGCCAACACCCGGAATGTACGTGGTCACTTCGATCCCATTCGTCAGGCGAACGCGGGCCACCTTGCGGAGCGCCGAATTCGGCTTCTTAGGCGTTGTGGTGTACACGCGGGTACAAACTCCACGTTTCTGCGGACATGCTTGCAAGGCTGGACTCGCCGTTTTATAACGTGGCGGTTTGCGGCCTTTTCGCACGAGTTGATTAAACGTCGGCACGAAGTATCCTCTCTAAAGACATTTGGGACAAAGAAAACAGGCTTATCGACCTGCAAAAGTGAAAAACTTAAAGATCAACGAGGGTGCATGCTATGGACAGGCCCATGCTCGAACGGCGCAAAGTCCGTTAAAACCTCGGGGCCGACCCCCAGCCGGACTGCCCAATGAGCAGTGGTAGCGTGGGAGTAGAAGACTCAACTCGCCAAACTCTATAATCATACCGACACGCGAAAGGGTTGTCAAATTGCCCAGTCGTTTTGTGTATATTCTCTTAAACCTAGCGCAAAATTCG
>JANXQZ010001045.1 GCA_025353235.1 Bryobacterales bacterium | reverse complement strand
TTACGAGAATGGGAAAAAGAACTTCCTCAATAGTAGCCGCGATCCCGCGCTTAAGAAGGATCGGTTTGCGCAGTTGCCCCAACTGCCGGAGCAGGTTGAAATTCTGCATGTTGCGCGCACCCACTTGGAGAATATCGGCGTAGGTCTGAAGTAGCGGGATCTGACTCTGCTCCATCACCTCGCTAACCACCAGGAGGCCGTTCCTGTCCGCAGCATCGCGCAACATCCGCAGCCCCGGCTCGCCCAATCCTTGAAAGCTGTAGGGAGAGGAGCGCGGTTTGAATGCGCCGCCCCGGATCACTTTGGCACCGTCGCGGGCCACCATCTCGGCAACTTGCTCAATCTGGTCGCGGCTCTCCACACTGCATGGGCCGGCCATTACCACCACACGCCCGTTCCCGATCTCCACGTCGCGGATCTTCACTACCGTTCCACCCGGCCTGAAGTTGCGGCTGGCCAGCTTATAGGGCGAGACGATGCGGTGGCACTCTTTTACCCCATCCATTACTTCGAAGTCGATGGGGTCGAAGTCGGCCACCGGTCCGACTCCGCCAAGCACGGTGTGAAGCACGCCCGTGGAGCGGTGAACGGTAAAGCCCATGGACACCAAGCGGTCAATGACGGCTTGAATCTTAGGCTCTTCCGCCGCCTCCTGCATCACGACAAGCATCGATTATTTCCTTGAGCTTTTACTATAGCGGGTCGCGAGACGTGGCCAACCACCAGTTCAGAGTGTCTGCCGCAGACGTGAAAAACAATGCTGAGGGCGCTGCGGACCCGAGCGGAAGCGTCCAATTTGCTCCGGGAGTATAGGAAGCGTCGTGATACGCCCAGATCTCGCCACGGTCCGAGTTGGAGAGAATCGGCGCATCGGCCACGCACTCGTAAGTCTCATTGTCCAAGGTGAACTGCATTCGCGTGCGATCGATCCAGCCCGCCTGCACGAAAGCTCGGCCAGCGGGTTGCTGGGTCGAGAAGAAGTAACCTCCGCGACCGGGGACGTAGAACATGACGAATCGGCCCGAGACGATGCCTGATTGCGGCGAGGGCACCAGCGTCCGATTGATGGAGACACGCAGCCCCGCGAAGCGAAGCAATCCTTTACTCCGCGCGCCAGGCTCGATGCTTAGCTCGATTGTGTCGACGATTTTTAGACCGGTCCCGGCCATTTCGAAGACATTGAAAGGGATTTTGTCGCCTGAGTGCACCCAAGGCAGCTCGCGGTTGGCGGAGATCGTCGGCACGGGCTTGCCGCCATCCGCGCCTGGAAAGGCCTGCGAGAAGCTGACTCCTGCGGGCTTAACCGTCAGGCGGAAGTCGTCGCCACCGCCAGGACGGTCCACCATCAGCTCGTAGGCATAAACCGCCAAGCCATTTTGATCGCGGAAAATGCGGTAGAAGCTGTCCCCAGACGCGGGGGAAAGGGCTGCCTGAATTACTTGCTGGCCGGTGGGATTTCCGAAACTAGTCTCGATTCTAAGGTGGACACCGTTGCTGAGATCAATCGATTGAGCGGTGCCCGGCACCGGCAGCAGAAAAATCAGGGCCGATAGGATCCGCATGCCCTATTGCCTGGCAGGTGGTTCAGCGAAAACCTCGCGAAGAGTGTTCGCTTCAAGCAACCGTTCGCCCCACCCTTCAATCTCCTCGTGGCTCGCTGAAGCCAAACGGACCTCGGCCCACTTAGGCAGCTTCTTAAACCGGCGCACCAACATATGATGCAGCAGTTGAGTTCCACCCTTCTCGAGTCCTATCTCGAGGCCTCTCTCCCGCCCTTTCTCCAGCCCCTCAGCCAGACCTTTCTTGAATTCCCGACCATAAACCTTATGATCTAACAGACTGTTCAAAACCGGCATGTTGTTGAATCTCCTTTTCGATCTGGATCTCGAG
>JANXQZ010001025.1 GCA_025353235.1 Bryobacterales bacterium | reverse complement strand
CTCACGATACAACCGAGCTAAGCGATAATGAGCGTCGAAACGCGTGGGCTCGATCCGGATCGCTTCTCGCAATTCGCCCACTGCCGGGTCACTCCGCTTTTGATCGCTATAGAGAATTCCCAAGTCAAGATGAGCGATCGCCAGCTCCTTGTCTATGCCGATCGATTGAGTGAGCAGTTCAACCGCTTCTGCACTGTGTCCAGCCTTCATCTCTACGTCGCCAAGGTAGGCCATTGCCAGCGGATGTTTCGCATTGTTCTCTAGTTCCCTCCGAAACTCCCGTTCGGCGTCGTCATAGCGTTTCAGCTTCCAATAGAGGTATCCGAGGCCGAAATGCACTTCCGGAAGCGAGGGCGATTGCTTGGCTGCGGCTTCGAACTCCACCGCTGCATCGTCAGTCCGGTAGTAGGCGTCCAGCGCCTGCCCGAGCAACATGTGGACAGGAGCCGAATCCGGATCCTGTTTCAGCAGGCTTTGAAAAACTTCCATCGCTTCCTTGTATTGCCCGGAAGACAGGTAGCATTTAGCCAGGACATAAGACAGCTCCGGATTAGGCGCAAGCCCCTTCAGCCTGTCCGCTGCCTCGCGGAACTGGCCGAGACCAAAGTAACTCATTCCGAGCAGCGTTGTAACTCGATCCGAAGGCTCGCGTGCGTTCTCTATGTCAAACGCAGAGATCGCTTCCCGAAAGCTGCCAACTTTGAAATATGCCAAGCCTAGGTTGAGATAGATTCCCGGTAAATCGGGATCAAGATGAATGGCGCGCCGATAAGCTAGAATCGCTTCTTGGTAGTGGGACTGCCTCGCTTGGCTAAGGCCCTCGTTGGCTTCCTTCAGAGCTTCGGCAGCCTGCGGCTGGCCCATCAACGGCAGAGTGATCACAATCGGCAGAATCGCCCATGCTGGAAATCGCAACGACATGCAGTTGAATCCATCCTAACTGAAGCGCGTTCAACGATTCGTAACCTCAGCTTGTTTACAATGGGCCATGCCCACAGTGCCGAAAAGAACGTTGCTATTGTTCCTGTCCGCTGCGGCAGCCCTGGTGATCGCGCGCGAAACCGCTCTGTTCCCGATACTATCGAGCACGGCGGCCATCGGCAAACAAGCGGGTGGATTCTACCTGCTCCCGACCAATCAGCTGCTCAGGCCTTGGGGTGAGCAAGCTTTATTGAAAGGGCGTCCGGTGGACCTGGCGTTCGATTCCAGAAAGCATCTGCTCGCGGTCTTAAACTCGCGCGGCGTAAACTTGCTGGATGCTGTCTCCGGCGCGGAGCTGGTGCAAATTCCATCCCGATCCACCTCTTACACCGGGATCGGGTTTCGGCCGGGCGATCGCGAACTCTGGGCCAGCGAGACAAGCCGCAACGGCCCCGACAGCTTGTTGATTGCGCTGCTTTCGGAGACCGGCAAGTTCGACCGGAGCGAGCGCATCGAGCTCAAGGGGCATCCGCTGCCATGCGGCATTGCGTTCTCCACGAGCGGCGATTTGGCGTACGTCGCCTTTAGCCGGAACAACTCCGTGGCCGTGATCGATACCAAAGAGCGGGCCGTCGTGCGCGAGATTGCCGTTGGCATTGCGCCGTTCGGGGTAGCGTATTCGAGCAAGTACGGCAAGGTGTTCGCGTCGAATCGCGGCGGACGCATCGCGTCTGAAAATGATACCGTCGCCCCCAGCAGCGGCTCATCCGTGGTCACCGATCCGGTGACGGGATCCACCAGCACGGGCACAGTCAGCGTGATCGATTTGAAGACGAACGCCGTGAAGGAAGTAGCGGTCGGGCTGGCACCCTCGTCCGTCGCGTTGAGCCCCGACCAAGCAATGCTCGTGGTGACGAATAGCCACTCGGACTCGATCTCCATTCTCGATACCCAGAAGCTGGACAGAACGGACCTGAAGATCCCCACCTATCCCGACAGCGCCATCGGGAGCGTTCCCAATGGCGCGGCCTTCTCCCCCGACGGCAAGCGCATCTATGTGGCCTGCGGCGGTAATAACGCGATTGCCGTGGCTTCGCGTGCTGGCAAACATTGGAAGGTGGAAGGGGCCATCCCGACCGCCTGGTTTCCTTCCGCCATCGCGGTGGACGAGGGCGGGGCATTGCGCGTCCTGAACATCAAGGGAACAGGCAACACGCAGCGCCCTGGGGGCAACTACAATTCGAAAGTGTTTGAAGGCTCGCTCCTGAAGATTCCGTCTCCTTTGCCGTCGCAAATCGCGGCAGGCACGCGTGAGGTGATCGCAGCCAACAGTCCCAAGTTCGAGGACATCGGGGGCGTCGCGAATCTCACCTCGCTCGGCATTGAGCACGTGTTCTTCATCATCAAGGAGAACCGAACGTATGATCAGGTCTTCGGCGATCTGCCCAAAGGCAATAACGATCCGAAGCTGACGATGTATGGGCGCGACATCACTCCCAATCATCATGCGCTGGCGGAGAAGTACGTCACGCTCGACAATTTCCATACCGGGGGGGCTATTAGCTTCGACGGTCACCAATGGCTGATGCAGGCCTTCGTGAGCGATTACGTGGAGCGCGCTTTCGCCGCCTCGCCTCGCGGCTACGCCTGGAATATGAGCGACGCTTTGACGGTCTCGCCGGTTGGCATGTTTTGGCAGTCGGCCACGAAGCCCCTGAACGTTCGCATCTATGGAGAATTCTCTTTGCCTGCGCGCTGGAATCCGGCGACGCAGAGCGCCGTCGACATTGATGAAATCGAAGAACTCACGTGGAGCGGCTACTGGGAGGCTTATCAAAAAGGCAAGTGGCAGACGCTGGTGGGTTCGCGCAGCGGTGTTCCCGCACTCGAAAAATTCATGGACCAGCGCTATCCGAACGACTCCACCAGCATCCCCGACCAGCTTCGCGCCGACGAACTGATCCGCGAACTGGGCGAGTTCGAGACGAATGGAAAGCTGCCGCACTTGCTGGTGATCACGCTCAATAGCGATCACACCAACGGCACAAAGCCAGGGTCGCCCACGCCGCGGGCCATGGTGGCCGATGACGATCTGGCGCTCGGCCGCATCGTGGAGACGATTTCGAAAAGCGGCTATTGGGCGAAGAGTTTGATTCTGGTGGTTGAGGACGATGCGCAGGATGGGATCGACCATGTGGATGGACATCGCACGGTCGCACTTGCCATTGGGCCGCACGTCCGTCGCACGACCGTGGATTCCACGCACTATAACCACACGAGCATGGTTCGCACGATTCAGGAGATCTTCGACATTCCGTCCAAGACTCGCTTCCTGACTAGCGCGCGTGCGATGCACAGCATGTTCACGGGGGATGCGGATCTATCGGGCTATGAGACGCTGACTCCGAAGGTTGCGCTGGATGAAATGAACAAGCCGCTGAAGGCCCTAAGCGGACGTCCACTTTGGGCGGCCCGACAGTCGGCTGCGATGAATTGGCATCACGTGGATGACGTTCCGTCCGACACTCTGAACCAGATTTTGTGGTGGGATGCGAAGGGCTACAATACCGCTTACCCTGTTCGAGAGAAGAAATGAATCGACGAAGTTTTGTGGCATCCATGGCCGCCGTATCGGCTCTGAAAGCGGCTGATCGGCCCGCCGTGATTCGACCCGCCGCGCTCCGCGAGGGCGACACGGTAGGGCTGATTACGCCTTCCACCTACGTCTCCGATCCCGATACTCTTGCAACTGCCGACCGCACTATGAAGCACTTCAACCTGAAGGCTAAGTGGGGCCGGAATGTTCGCAAGAAGTCGGGCTATCTGGGCGGAACGGTGCAGGAGCGCATCGACGATTTGCATGCGATGTTCCGCGATCCCGAAGTGAAAGCCGTGTTCGCCTTGCGAGGCGGCTACGGGTCGGCGCAAATGCTGGACCGCATCGATTACGATTTGATCCGCACGCACCCCAAGATTTTCCTCGGGTACAGCGACATCACCGCGATGCATCTGGCGATTCATCAGAAGACGGGCTTGGTCACGTTCCATGGGCCGGTGGTTCTGTCACACTTTACGGATTACACCCAGGAACATTTCCGCAGAGCTCTGTTTGGGACCGGGCCGATTGGCCTCGTGACCAATCCGGATGAGGCGAACCCGCTCCGGCCTGCGCATACGTTGCGCACGATCCGGCCCGGTAAGGCAAGAGGGCCGCTGATCGGCGGCAACCTCACGCTGATCTCAACCACCATGGGCACCCCGTACGAGATCGACACTCGCGGGCGAATTCTATTCATCGAGGATGTTGACGAGGAGCCTTATCGCATTGACCGCATGCTGACGCAGTTGCGGCTGGCCGGGAAGTTCGACGCTGCTGCGGGGATCATCTTCGGCGAGTGCGCCGATTGCCGTCCGAAGGACTACAAACCCTCATTCAATTCAACCTTTACGCTAGGCGAGTTGGAAGATGCATTCTTTGGGGAGCTGAGAATCCCGGTGCTCTCCGGTCTGACGATCGGACACACGGACGATCAATTGACGCTGCCGCTCGGAGTGATGGCGAGCCTGGATGCCGACAAAGGTCAGCTAGTCATTGAAGACGCAGCAGTCTCATAGCAGCGTCGTCTTCGGCGGTCAAGTCAAACAACATCCGCCAACTTCACATGCAGATTCATCGTTCGGCCGCCACGGAACACAGTCAATTCCACCGAGTCTCCGCTCCTCTTCTTCCCCAGCGCCCGCGTAATCGCATCGTCCCGATCCACGGGCTTGCCGTCAATCGAAATAATCAAATCGCCGCCTACCAGCAACTGCGCATTGCCAATCTGCACTTCCTGCTTGCCTGCCCGCAGGCCGGCCCGATCCGCAGGACTATTGCCATCCACCGCCTGCACCAGCAACCCGCCCTGCGTCGGCAATTGCAGCGCATCCGCGTAATCACCCGCAATGTAAACCACCGATACTCCCAGGCGAGGCGGCTTTCTGCCAAGCTGGAAATCGTCCAGCATCGACTTCGCACGATTGATCGGCATGGCAAATCCAATCCCGATATTGCCCGTTCCCAGAATCGCCGTATTGATGCCGAGCACATTGCCTTGCGAATCGAGCAGCGGCCCGCCGCTGTTGCCCGGATTAATGGCCGCGTCGGTTTGAATCAGATTCTCCAACTCCTGGTCATTCTCGCCTCGAATCGTGCGGCCTAGGGAGCTAATGATGCCGGTAGTCAGCGTTCCGCCCAAGCCAAACGGATTGCCGATGGCCAGCACCTTTTGCCCAACTTGGATCTGATCCGAATCGCCCAAGTGCAAAATGGGGAGCTTCTTCTTGGGCGTGATTTGGATCAGTGCAAGATCGTTGTAAGGATCGCGGTTTAAGAGCTGAGCGCGGTAGCGGGTCTGATCGGGCAGCGTCACTTCGATCCGGTTCGCATCCCCGATCACATGGTTGTTCGTCAGGATGCGGCCGTCCTGCGTGATCACAAATCCGGAGCCGATGTCGTTCGATGGGACCGCCTCCATGAAGATCGTGCGACGGTACGTTGTGCTCGTAATGTTCACGGTGGC
>JANXQZ010000989.1 GCA_025353235.1 Bryobacterales bacterium | reverse complement strand
TACCGACGACGACGTGCCTTTCTAAAAATTTGGTACCGCGCCGTCAAAATGAAAGCTTATACCGCGAAGCAGGGACAGTACTTAGCTTTCATTTTCTACAACACAAAAGTGCACCGGGTTGCTCCCGCCGAGACGGACATGCAGGGCGCATATACTCCCGTAAATGCTACCGAGTTCGAGGCCGCTCTCAGGCGGCATGTTGAGGCTCCTGCGACGCAGACAATTCATGGAACGTACAGAAACGTCAAGGTCATCCATAAATTTGATCCATTGACGAATATAAATGTCATCATGGATACGAACGGAGACTTTGTCACCGGCTGGGAGTTGACGGCTGACCAAGTGAGAGCATTGACCACTACTGGAAAGCTTGGTGGAGGATAGAGTCAGTATGACAACCGACTATGAGGCGCTCATCGAACCGTTTCTTGCCAGGACTATTTCTGCCAGTGAATTCGAAGATCGCTTCCTGCGGACGTTCAAGAGAGAGCCGGGAGGAATGGATACTAAGATCTTTGAAGTACTCGATAAGCTATTCTCTGATGTAGATTCATATTCCCCGGATTGCCTGGAGGGAAAGAACACCGCATTCGCGATTTCAGAAGCCGAGCTGCGCAAGAGCGCGGAAAAGGCCCTTGGCGATCTTCGGCAATTGCGCAATCATCAGTTGGTCTCGTAACGAATTAAGCCTCGGCCACCAAGCTTGTCGAGTCATTTTCTGCTGAGTGGGCCGCCACCAAAGATTCCAACTGCTCCATCGTTCGAGGCCAATCCTGCTTCAACAGCCTCGAAAGACCGCGGTCCGCCAGCAGTCTCCCGCCTGTCTGGCACTTCGGGCAATAATTCGTCTCATTATCGGCATAGCGGATGCGCTGGACCTTAGTCTCGCACCGGGGACAACGGACCCTTTACAAGTCGCCCGGCGTGCCGCCCCAATTTCTAGGATCGACGTCAGCGATGGATTGCGAGAAGCACCAATGGTGTCCCGCGAAGTCCTGAGCATTATATTGCCGTTCGCCGTAGGGATAGTCGGTTGGCTCGCGAACGATATTGACGCCGCGCTGGCGAGCGTGCTCACAGTGGGAATTGACGTCGTCCACTCTCACCATCACCGCCGCCTTTAGGGAGACGTTAGGGTTAGCCTCGATGAGAATCACTGCACCATCGCCAACGTTTAGCTGAGCTCGATGATTCGCAATGCGAATGCGCAGGGTGAAGCCGAAGGCTTCGCACAACCTCTCAATCGCATCTCCAATGTCCGGGTAGGCGAGTTCTGGAAGCACCGTGCTTCGCGGCATCGAGCGATTTGACAGCATGACGCATTAATTTTACCTCTGAAGCGCTCCAGGGTAACTCACGATCGACCGCGCAGTGTAGAGCGCAACGATAAGCCCCGTCTCACGCTTCCCGGCAAGGTTCATTTTCCTCCTGAATGGGCCGCCACCAAAGATTCCAACTGCTCCATCGTTCGAGGCCAATCCTGCTTCAACAGCCTCGAAAGACCGCGGTCCGCCAGTAGCCTGCCGCCCGTCTGGCATTTAGGGCAATAATTTGTCTCGTTGTCGGCATAGCGGATGCGCTGGACCTTAGTCTCGCACCGGGGACAAGGTTCGCCATACCGGCCATGGACCGCCATGCCTTTCCGAAATGCCGTCACCTTCTCTGGAAACCCCGCCCCCGCATCCGTGCGCAGGCGATTCGTCCAATCGGCTAGCGATGCGCGCGTCGCTACATAAAGCCGGTCAATCTCCTCCACCTTCAGCTTCTGCGTCATGGCGATTGGCGAGAGTTGAGCGGTATGCAGAATCTCGTCCGAATACGCATTGCCGATTCCGCTGAACAGCCGAGGATCCGTTAGCGCCCTCTTCAGCGTGTGATTCGTGGCCGTAAGAGCGGAAGCAAAGGCAGACAGATCGGCGCTCAGAACATCCACGCCTCCGGGATCCATCGCGCGCAGTCCATCCTCTCCTTGAACCAGGTGCAGCGATGCGCGCTTCCTCGATCCGGCTTCGGTCAACGAAAGCGCTCCCGAAGCAAAGTCAAATACCGCCAAGATATTCCTGCCCGGCTGCTTTCCGCCGCTCGGATGCCAGTGGAGCCGTCCCGCGATCATCAAATGCAGCACCGCCCAGAAATCGCCGTCCACGCCAATCGCGATCCGCTTTCCGATGCGGCGGAGCCCGACGACCGATCTTCCGCCAAACTGATCGGGCCCGGGCTGCGTGGTTCGCAACAGGAATGGCGTGGAGACGCGGATTTGTTCCAACCGCTGACCCAGGATTCGAGCCTCTAGAGCTTCCAGATAGACCGTGATGTCTGGCAGCTCCGGCATCAGTTCTTAACCGGCACCGCTATGTCGAACCAGCCGATCATCATCTCTTCCCAGCTCTGCTCGCCCCACCGAACGAGGGCGGTCGGGTCAGGGTTGAACGCATTGTTGGGCGAATTGTCGAACCGAGCCGTGCATTCAATCCGCGATCCCTTGGGCAGCTTCACGGGCGTCTCCAGGTAATAATAAGGCTGCCAATTGAAGTCGTACTTTGGGATGCGAAGCAAGGTTTGAGTGCGGCCGTCGGGATACACGGCCCGGAACTCGAACGACTTTCCCCTCACGTGCATATGTGCTCGCAAGCCCACCAACTGAGCGTCCTCGGGAACTACGCGGACCGCATCCACTCGGAAATCCGCTGCGCCGGGCGGGATCTGAAACCAAGGGTTGAGAGCCTGCATCGCAATCACCTGCTCATTTGGAGGCCGCTTAGCGAAGACCAGCCCAACGCGGGTCCGGTCCACGGCAGGTTTCCCGTTGGCCGTGTAGTGCATCTGAAAGATCAGATCGGAGCCAGCCCGGATCAGGCGCGCCTGCCCCGGCTTCCATTGCTGGGGCACCGCTCCCGGAGCGTAGCCGCCAAGGTATTGACCTCCGTCGGGGCTCTGGACGTAAACGAGCGCGTGGTGAACCACCGAGCGATTGGTGGGCCGGACCTCGATCATCTCCACCCAGCGATCCTGCGTGAATCCGGTGGGAACCCGATAGAACAGGTAGTCGATGGTTCCAGCAGCGGGCACTTGGACGGGATGTGGAAGTTCGAACGTCACGTCGGGAGGCGCGATGCTCCATCCATCGGCGAAATTGCGCGGCTGTGGAGCATCGGATGGGCTCCCTTCCCGTGCCCCGGAATCGACCCACGACGTGAGTATCCCCATTTCGGCCGATCCCAACGATTGATCGTTCGAGAACTTGCCATAGTGGGCGTCGGCGAACCAAGGCGGCATTTTGCGCGAGAGCACGGCGCTCTTGATCGCCTTAGCCCACGGTCTCACTTGCGGGTAGGTCATCAAAGGCATGGGTGCTACCTCTCCGGCTCGGTGGCACTCCTGGCAGTGGCGCTGCAGAATTGGCAGCACATCCTTGTGGAAGGTGGGCTCGCCGGCAAGTGCGGCTAGGGGCAGGAGGGCGAGGAGAACCGTTCGCATGCGCATCCTTCTAAACATGATATGACGCGGACTTGGCCCAATCGGGAACAATGAATGGGCGACAATGAATGCTGCATGACAACGCACGAAACTCGCTTCCGGGTCAGGTATGCGGAAACCGATCAGATGGGAGTGGTTTACTATGCGAATTACCTTGTCTGGATGGAGTTGGGCAGGGCCGAATATTGCCGGGCCGTGGGGATGCGTTATCGCGATTTGGAACTGAATGATGGAGTGCTGCTGGCGGTGGTGGACGCGCATTGCCGATACCTATCGTCGGCGCGGTACGACGATGAAGTAGCCGTAACTACATGGATTGAGAAAGCCAATCGCAGAATGGTAACGTTCGGATACAGAATGCAAAACGAAGCCAGTCAGCTATTGGCGACCGGCGAAACCAAACACGTCTTCTTGGGCCCTGGCATGAGGCCGGTGAAGTTACCCGAAAAGTATCACTCCTATTTTGGTATCGTGCGCTGACCGAGATCGGAAGGTGGCTAAGGTTCTACGGGTTTTGATCCGATAGGGTACTCAGATCATGAGAAATGGTCCTGGTACACTAGAATCTGCAACTTAGATTACTGATTGTTAACGTGTCGCCGGGCACGAGGTAAGTATCTGCTTGACCGGTGTTTCTACACTGGTGTAAAGTCGGAGATTCACGTTTTGACCAAATATTCACAAAGGAAGACGATGACCTTTGAAAGTAGCCGTCCGAATGGACGGATAGCATTTTATGCGCTGGGTAATATTGCAGTTTTATTGAGTGGGTGCGCTTCCACCAAGCCGCAGTCTTTCGCAAACTCGTTCTTGCCCTCCCCTCCTCTTCCCGCCCTGGCACCCCTTGCAATTGAGCAGCCCCCCCGTGTGGCCCAGACTCTCTACTTGAGTGAGACGCCGAATCTTGTGCCGAAGACTCTTCCAGAAATCGAACGGCGCTTGAACACGGCTGAAGAGCGCTTCGAGGCTGGCAAGCGGGCGTATCAGGCAGGCGATTTCAAGTTGGCGCGGACCGAGTTCGATCATTCTTTAGACGTGCTGCTTTCCGCGCCAGAGGAGCTGCCAGAGCGCCATCGTCTGGAACTCCGGTTGGATGAACTGGTTGACTCCATTTATCGTTACGATCTGGATCGGATGGTTGCTGGCGAGACCAAGCAAGCAGTGATCTATGAGAAGTCGCCGCTCGAAAGCATGTTGGAGATGACTTTCCCGATCGACCCCAAGCTGAAGCCCAAAGTAAAAGAAGAGATCGGCGCAACCGTTTCTCAACTGCCGTTGGATGGAAACGACACCGTACTTAGCTACATTAACTACTTCTCGACGGAACGCGGCAGGAAAGTGCTTCTATACGGGCTCCGGCGAGCAGGCCGGTACCGTCCGCTGATTCAGCGCATCCTCGACGAGGAGGGCATTCCCCAGGAGTTGATCTGTCTGGCTCAGGCGGAGTCGGCCTTCCTGCCTCGCGCTATCTCTTATAAGAGCGCCACTGGACTGTGGCAGTTTATGCCGGGCACGGGTCACCAGTATGGCTTGCAAGAAAATGTGAATTGCGACGAGAGGCTCGATCCGGAGAAGTCCACTCGCGCGGCGGCTCGCATGCTCCGCGATTTGTATGCCACTTTCGGGGATTGGTACCTGGCAATGGCCGCCTACAACTGTGGGCCGACCTGCGTGGACAAGGCTGTTCAGCGAACCGGCTATGCCGACTTTTGGGAACTTTCAGCCAGAAACGCCCTTCCGAAGCAGACCATGAACTATGTTCCGCTGATTCTTGCGATGACGATCATGACCAAGAACCCGAAGGACTACGGTCTTGATCAGCTGGAACTGGATCGCCCCCTCGAATATGACACGCTTGAAATGGCTAGCGCCACCAGCCTGGACCTGATTGCGGATGCGGCCGATCGCCCTGTCTCTGAACTGCGCGAACTGAATCCGGCCTTGCTGAAATCGATTGCGCCTGCGGGTTATCAAATGCACGTTCCCAAAGGGACGTCTAACTCGGTGGTGGCCGCCATGGAGACTATTCCAGAAATTCATCGAGCTTCATGGCGCATGCACCGTGTTCAAACCGGCGAAACGCTGGCTTCGATAGGCAAACGTTTCGGCGCTCCCGCCGATTCAATTGCCGCAGCCAACAACCGAACCGTAGAAGCCCCCGAGGCTGGCGATCTGCTGGTAATTCCAGCATCCTTTGAAGCGGATCGAGGAAGGTTCAACAGGTCCGCCACGAAGTATACTGCCAGGCGAACAGCTCGCCGCGGGTCAGGAAGACTGGTCGCGTCGAGGGTCTCTACTCGTGTGCTGAACCACAAAGCTGGAGCAAAAACGGTGAAGACCGCCTCTCTCTTGAACCGCGACGTAGCGCGCTAGAATTTTATCAAGTAAAAAGCCTTGCACTCGCAAAAAAACGGGTTATTCTAGAGTGTGGTCAAGCCCGACAGGAGGCATGAGAAATGTTTGAAACCTATCGCTTCGCCGATGAAGAAGCGGATGACTTCTTCGACGAAGAGAACGTCGACGTGCAATCCGAAGTCAGTGAATACGGAGATGACGAGGCGGACGACGAGCTAGAAGATCCCAAACCTGCTCCCTCGCGCGAGCCCGAGCGTCAGCCGGAACACCACGGTGGGGACACGCCGAAGGGCGAGGCTGAACCTGAGAAGGCTTCTGAGCCGCCGAAAAAGCCTGTAAAGAAGGCTGTTGCGGTAGGCAAGAAGACCCCGGCTAAGAAAGCCCCTGCCAAAAAGGCCGCTGCCAAAAAGGCTCCAGCTAAGAAAGCTCCAGCTAAGAAAGCTCCAGCGAAGAAGGCACCCGCCAAAAAAGCTTCTGGAAAGAAAGCTCCTGGAAAGAAAGTGCCAGCCAAAAAGGCTCTGGCGAAAAAAGCCCCTGTCAAAAAAGGTCCAGCTAAGAAAGCAGTCGCGAAGAAGGCCGTTAAGAAGGCTGCAGGCAAGAAAACTTCCGCGAAAAAGGCCGTGAAGAAAACCACCAAAAAGCGCTAAACAGTATGGTGCAAGCACCCAGCCTGCACCATCTCCCTCAAATTAGTCGGTGCCGACCACCCCTCGACAGCGTTCAAACAGCTGAACGAGTGAGTCGGCATATTCCTCGGGTGTCCGACCCGCCTTTCCAGCAAAGCCGGTGCCGCCGCCACCTTTCCCATAGCCAGTCGTCAACGCGATAAATTTCATCATATCCAGGGCAATTTCATTCCGGTTCATCTTCGGGTGATCACCCGACTTTGTTTCTTCCGCTGCCATGTATCCCTCTCCCCTTGCTGTGGTAAGTCTAGTGTTGTAGTTCTGATCTCGTAAGCCTTAAGGTTACTGCATTCCTCAGGCCTAGTTTCCATTTGCCTCAATGCTAGTCAATGCGCGCCGCCTCATTCGCAAATTGCGCGGAGGCGCTCAAGCCCATCTCTTGGAGTGCGACGACAATCGTTTCTACGTCGTCAAATTCCGTAATAATCCCCAACATCGTCGGATCTTGGTAAATGAGTGGATCGCCTCCGTTTTTCTTCGGCACCTTCAGATATCCTCGCCAGCCACGGCCATCGTGAATCTTAGCCCGGAGTTCCTGGACGCCAATCCAGACGTACACATGCAGCTCGGTAGCCGTCGGCTCCAGCCAGATCCTGGATGGCATTTCGGCTCATGCCACCCGGGAGACCCTTTCCGAATGTCGGTGTACGACTTCATTCCCGATGTTCTTCTCGAAAAAGTGGTAAATCTGAACGAGTTCCTGGGCGTTTTCGTCTTCGACAAATGGATGGGAAATGCCGATGCCCGCCAATCCATTTTCTTCCGCGCCCGCATCCGTGACTGGACGCCCGCTCCCGGCTTGCATCCCAACAAACAAGGCTTCGTTGCGCAAATGATGGACCACGGGTACATCTTCGATGGGCCCCACTGGAATTTCGCTGACTCGCCTCTGCAGGGTCTCTACTTTCGCCCCATGGTCTACGGCGCTGTGAAGGGTTTTCAGGATTTTCAGCCTTGGCTGGACCAGGTTGTGAATTTCCCGGAAGAGATCGTGGATGACGCACTGAAGCAGATCCCTCCTCAATGGCTGGACGGCGACGAAGCGCCTCTCGAAGCCCTGCTCACCAAGCTAATGTCACGCCGCAAGCGCGTTCCCGATCTGCTTCACGATTGCTGCGAGAGTCGAAGTAACCCATTCCCTAATTGGAAGTGATGTAGTTACAATCAAAGTAGGCATGCATCGGCTGATCCTTCACAACGACGATATTTGCGATGCTGGCGAGAAAGTCACCGCGCCCGGTCAGGTAGGGATGCTGAATGGGTGGGGGGTGTTCAGCACTTTGCGCGTCTCGAAGGGCGAGCTCTTTGCTTTTGAACGGCATTGGGCCCGCATGAAGCGCGATGCCGCGGTGATGCACGTGCCGTTTCCAGCGGAACCGGCTTGGATGCGCAGTCGGCTTCTGAAACTCGTAGAGGCCAACACTGCCCGAGAGGCGACCATCCGAGTGGTCGTGGTTCGCAATCACGGCGGCCCGTTCGAGGGACCGGGACTTCTGCGCGATTTCGATCTCATCGCGTTCACCACCGAGTTAACTGAGTGGCCTCACTCGGTTTCTCTAGCCCTCAAGCCGGACGCCCGGCACGCGAAGTGCGAATTCGCGGGAACCAAGATTCTGTCTTGGTCTCACAACCTGACGTGGAACGAACAAGCGCACGAGCGCGGTTTCGACGAGGTTGTCTTGCTTAACGAACGGGGTGAAGTGAGCGAATGTACCTCGGCCAATATCTTCGTGATCGAGGGAGATCGCGTTTGGACTCCTCCGCTCTCCGCAGGTTGTCTGCCAGGAGTGACTCGGGCGCTCTTGCTCGAAGAGCTTCGTTTACCAGGCATAATTGTGGGCGAGAAGACGCTGTTGCCAGCCGATCTCGAGCGTGCCGACCAAGTATTTATCACTTCTAGCACTCGGGACGCGCTTCCAGTCTCCGCGATCGAGTCACTCCATGTTCGAACGGAAGGGCAGGCTGCCATGGAGGCGCTTCGCGCCGCTTTTGCTGCTTTTCGCCAACAGTATTGTGTCGGCTCCGCGCGACGCTCGGCGATGCCTCTCTTGACGAACGCCTAAGCGATGGCCCAACGATCGGCATTCGCGGAGTGTCCCAAGTGCGCCAGCCGGAACCTGCGGATTTCTCAATCCCGGGGAATGGTGGAGCATTTCAAGTCTTTTTTTGGGCAATGCCAGTTCCGTTGCAGACACTGCAACACTCGCTTCGAAGCCGGGGTGCTGACAATCTCGGATTGGCGTTACGCTCGCTGCCCGCGCTGTTACCGGACCGAGCTGAGCACTTGGTCGGAACAGTACTACCATCCGCCTTGGAAGATCACGACTCTGTTGCGCATCGGCGCCACTCCTTACCGCTGCGATGTTTGCCGCTGTAACTTCGCCAGCTTTCTGGCGTGCAAAGAGCGATTTTCCTGGCGCAAGAAGCCGGACGCCGCTGAGGGCAGCTAAATCAGGGCTGGGCCGGCTCTCGCTTCACCCAGCGATAAGCAGTCTTGGAGTTCTTCCAGAAATACTTTTGTGCGACAATGGAGCCTTTCTGGGCGAAGTACTCCTTAACCAGGCTTAGAACCAGCGGGTACGGTCCCCATTGATCGCTGTTCGGCCAATCGCTCCCGTAGAATAGGCGATCTTCGCCGAAGATTCCAAATAGCTCGTCCAGCCTGGGTTTGTAGAAGCTGAGGTCGTCTGGAACACGGCCGTTTGCACGTCTGAGCACTTCTGAAATTTTCACAAAAACCTGGGGCCGTTTGGCAAGCTCGCGCAAGCTTGCGATATACGTCTCATGAGCAGGGGCATCGGAGGGCGGCTCCAACTGCGGCAAGTGATCCATTACGACTCGCAGGTTTGGAACCAGGTCCGTCACCCGTAGCATGTTGGCGATCAAGGCCGGATCAGGATTGGCGGTGTCCAAGACCAAACCTGCTTGAGCGAGGAGCTTTAGCCCCTCTCTAAATGCAGGCTTCGATAGTTCCGCGCCGATGTCCCGGTTCCACAGATTGCCGTAGCGGATTCCCAGGAAAAGAGGATTGCGGTGGAAGCGCTCAAGCTGCGCGGCGAAGTTGGCATCTCCGGGTTCCAGATTGCCGACCGTTCCCACGATGATCTTATCGCGGGCGGCTAGGTCGAGTACCCACTGATTGTCTTCGATCCACGGACTAGCCTCCACCTCAATAGCTCCCACGATCCCCAGCGGTGTTGCAATCTTCCGGTATCGATCCGGCAGTGCGGGCTTGTATAGAATCGGGTCATCCTTGGGCGGCCAAGGCACGCCTGCCGCGCGACCTGTATCGAACAGATGGATGTGGGTGTCGATGATTGGCATGGGTGCCGCGTTTATGCCGGCCTCAACGAGTGCCATTGCCCCGCCTCCGAGTAAAGTTCTGCGATTCACTCAGGCCATGTGGTCGACGGCTTGCATCAACGCTCGAATGTAGCCGTATGCGAACGCGAAAGCCTGATCGCCGCCTTTATCATCGGGGTGGTAAGGCACATGGTCAGGCATGATCAAATAGGAATACCCTACTTCCTTGTACACTAGCATGGCCTTGACGAAATCCACGTCACCCTCATCCGGATAGGTCTCCTGGAAGGCGTTGCGGTGTCCCCGGATGTTGCGAAAGTGGACATTGAAGATCTTCTTGCGGGCCCCGAAATACCGGATCACATCATACAGTTCCTTGCCCGGATCCTGTAGCATCTCCGAGACGGTCCCCTGACAAAAATTGAGTCCGTGATACGGACTTTCCCGAATCGCGACGAATTTCTTGAGCCCGTCAGGCGTCCCGAGCACCGCATCTACGCCTTGAAATCCTTCCATGGGCGGCACGCCAGGATCATGCGGATGGCACGCCATTCTGACCTTATTTTCATTGGCCACGGGAATTACCCTATCTAGGAAGTAGGTGATCCGTTCCCAATAGAGGTCCGCCGTTACTCGACCGGCACGCGTCTCAGGTGTGAATTTCCCGGAAGCTCTGGCATCGGCGAGATTCCACGTGCTGTAGGTGGACCCGCCCCGGCCCGGAGTCCGCCCGGTCCGAAGCACGCCCAGCAGGCTCATGTTGTATTTGATGGAAGGGACGCCAACCCTCGCACAATTTCGAATCGTGTTTTGGAGGCCTTCGATATCGCGATCCCGCTCCGGGCTTTGACCCAGCATAATCGCGGGCCGCGCGGTTTTGTCGATGTGGCTGGATGCGAGAAAACCCGGTTCAATACAGTCGAGACTGATCTTATTTCTCTCGCAGCGCTCCTTGATTCGCGACAAATCCTCCACAGAGAAGGATCCTTGCTTTTGCGAATCTTCGGGGTAGCCGCAGATGCCTTGAACACCATGTCGGGCAAAAAACTGCAGGCGCTGTTCGCTGGTCGGCGCGCTCTGGCAGCCGAGCTTCATCAATGCCGGTTTGCCCGGAGCAGCAGGTATACTCGAGGAGCCGATCTGCGCAGCCGCGACCGCTGCCGTGGCGGAAAGAAGTTGTCGACGGTTCATAGCGCGCGAGGGGGCCCGATTATTGTATCTTGTAAGTCCCGTCGGCCGCTTTCTCGCGGTGGGCTTCATGACAGCCTCGGCAGGTGCCGCCCAAAGATTTAAAAGCTGCCGCAGCCTTGTCCGACTCTCCAGCTTTCGCAGCCACAGCCAAAGCATCGGCCGCAGCTTTGCCTTCGTCCGAAATCTTCACTGCATCGTCCGCGTGTTTCGCGGACCAGTAGGCGCTAACTTTCTGGTATATCGCCGACAGCTTCTCTGCGCTCGCCGCCGCTTCCGGGCCTGTTTTGCTGTCAATTTTTCGCAACACGCCCATTTCGATGTTGGTCGACTTCATCCAGGTCTGGAACGCCGCATCATCCTGCGCCGAGAGCACCAGTGCCAAGCTCGCCAAGCCCATTGTGAGAGCAACTATTTTCATCGAGTTCTTCCTTTCAAATTAGCCACCCGCTAGTGTAACCAATTCGAATGACCCAGTGGGGAACTAAGTCTATCCAGGCCATCACGCTATAATGTTGTTTCACGTTATGGCATACGTTATCGCAGAACCTTGTATCGGCACCAAAGACACCGCTTGCATCGACGCCTGTCCGGTGGATTGCATTCACCCCAAGAAAGACGAGGCTGGGTTCGAAGATCACAACATGATCTACATAGACCCGATCGAATGCATCGACTGCGGCGCTTGCGTTCCTGTTTGTCCTGTCTCGGCGATCTTCGCCCTTGACGATCTGCCAGAGAAGTGGGCAGATTTCGCCCCGAAAAACACAGCGTACTTCGCCCGGTAGCTACCGAATCGAACTTCTCAGTGAACCAGCACGGAGGTCATCTCTCTGGTTTTGTTGATGGCCCGAATCACGAGGCGGCGCGGGTCTAGGAAATGTTGAGGCTTAAATTTTCGAAGCGACCATCGAAAATCGGACTCGAATTCGATTCCTAGAAAGTAACCAATCTCGCGATAGAAGCAGTAGGTGACTTTTCCCTCGAACTTACCCTTGGGATAGCTGATCTTGACCATTGTATGCAAGGGAACTGGCAGGTCCACTTGAAGACACGCGCCCGATAGCGAAATGTCTTCAA